>CAYGTG010000136.1:0-9148 GCA_964352485.1 uncultured Nannocystaceae bacterium
TCCCGAATCCGAAGCCTGAGCGTGACTTTGAGATTCGGTTCAACTGTCCCGAGTTTACGTGCGTGTGCCCGAAGACCGGGCAGCCAGACTTCGCCACGATTCGAATCAACTACGTGCCGGACCAGAGTTGCGTCGAGCTCAAGAGCTTGAAGCTCTACCTGTGGTCGTATCGGGATGAGGGGGCGTTTCACGAAGCGGTCACCAACCGGATCCTCGATGACCTCGTCGCTGCGACCCAGCCGCGCAAGATGACGGTCGAGGGCGACTTTTGGGTCCGCGGCGGGATCGGGACCGTCATCGTCGCAAGCTACAAGCAGGGCGACGCATGAGCGTGGCGGCGCTGCGCGGTTCGGCGAGCGCGGCGGGGACCCGGCGCGGCGCGGACAGCTTCGCCGCAGGCGCTCGAGTGCTCGGCCGGACCGGGCTGACGGTCTCCCCGGTGAGCTTCGGCGCGGCACGGGTTCGCGACGACGCGCCGCTTCATCGCCGGGCGTTGGCCGACGCGCTCCGCGGCGGCGTGAACTTGATCGATACCAGCCCTCACGCGACCGGTGGCAGCAGCGAGCGCCTGGTCGGGCGGATGCTCGCCAACCTCGTCCAGCACGGCGAACTCCGCCGAGAGCAGGTCGTGGTCGTCTCGAGAGTCGGTCAGGCGCACGGGCCCGATCTTGCCGCGCTGCGTTCTGAAGTTCCCGGCGATGAGGTGCTCGAAGTCGGCGAGCACAGAGCCCACTGCATTCATCCCGCGTTCCTTCGGGCCCAACTGGATCAGTCGCTGGCTCGCCTGGGTCTCGAGCGCCTCGACGTCGTGCTGCTCGACGACCCCGAGCTGTTCATGCGCGAGGCGTCGTTCACCGAGGATGCGCTCGAGGACCGAATGCGCCGGGCGTTCGAAGGCCTCGAGGAACTCGTCGCGCGGGGCAGGGTCGGTGCATACGGGGTCAGCAGCAACGGCTTCGCGGAGCCGCCGGGCTCGCCCCGCGCCACGTCGCTGGCACGGATGCTGGAGCTTGCGATCGAGGTTGCCGGGGATGGCCATCACTTCAGCGTCGCCCGCATGCCGCTCAACCTCTTCGAGCTGGGGGCGGTACAGCCTCGCGTGGACGCACCATCCAACCTCGCCGTGGCCGCAGCCGCGGACCTCGGCGTCCTCACGCATCGGCCCCTCGAAGCGCTCTTGCAGCGTGGCGAGGAGTCTTCGCTCGTGCGACTGGCAGACCACCCCGAAGCCGGAGGTGATCTCGATGCCGCGGCGGAAGTGCTCGGGAGGGTTCGCAAGCTCGAAGCGGAGTGGGCGACTGGGTTGGGTCAGCAGCTCATGGTCGGGCCGGGCGAAAACGCGGTCGACCTGTTCCGCTGGGGGCAAGAACTCGGGCCCAGGCTGGGCTCGATGAGCCTCGAACAGTGGCTCGGGCTGCGTCACGATGTGATCGCAACCCACCTGGGGCGGACCAGTTCTGCGCTGCTTGCCGCGCTCGAAGGCGAGACCCGGGCTGCGTTCTCAAGCTGGTGGGGACGATACGGGACGGTCCTTCACGAAGCGTTCGAGGCCATCGAGGGCGGGCTGCGCTCCGCCCGTCGCGATCTCGCTCGTCGTGTCAGCGCGGCTTTGGACCCACACCTCCCTGCTCCATGGCGGTCGCTCCCGCTCTCGAACAAGGCGATCCTCAGCGCGTTGAGTGCCCCGATCTCGACGGTCGCGGTCGGCATGCGCCAGCCCGGCTACGTCCATGACGTCTTGACGTTGCGAGAGCACCCCATCCGCCTGCTGGGTGCGTCGGCGGGCCCGCTCGACTTCGCGGCCGTGCGGGATGCGATGGAGACGGTCGCTACATGAGCGTCTGCATCCATTGACCCTCGGCGCGGGCACGGGCTACCTTCCCCCTCGAGAGATCCGATGTTCTCCGCGCTCGCATCCACCTTTGCTCAGGTCGCGCTCGCGGCCTTCTTGTCGTTCGCCGACCCCCTGTCCTTCGAGTATTCGGGTCAGACCGATAGCGACGGCAAGGCTTTCTTGGTGGTCAAGGCCAACCAAGCCATCGACGACGTCCAGGTCGTCATCACCGGCGACGGTCAGAGTGTCAAGAAGTCGCTCGGTTCGATGAAGTCCGGGCAGACGGCCAAGGTGGTCTGGAAGCAGGGCTCGAGCCGCGCGAAGTATCAGCTCGAGGTCGAAGGGGAGGGCGTCGAAGCCAACTTTGCGTTCGAGATCGTGAAAGCGGCCGCGGGCAAGAAGTCTGGGGGCAAGCTCGGACAGTTTAAGGTTCGCAGCAGCCGGGAGGACGTGATCAAGCGGAACACGGCCGAGTTCGAAACGACCTTCGACCTCACCTCATACGAGTACAAGATCTACGATTCGGACGGGGAGGTCATGGACGCCCAGACCGTCCCCGAGGGAGTCAAGGCAGGGGAGGCGATCACGATCAAGTGGAGTACCGCGGGCGAGGTCTTCATGATCTTCGTCCGGGGAGAGGACGAGTTCGGCCGGTTCACCGAGTACAAGTTGGTGCCGTGGGCCGTCGAAATCCCGCACACCGAGATCAACTTCGACAGCGGTAAGTTCGACGTCAAGACCGACGAATCCGCCAAGCTCGATGAGGCGCTTGCGGTTGCGTTCCACGAGTTGGTCGCGCTCGACAAGGTCAACAAGGCGGTCGGCGCCAACCTCACCCCCAAGCTCTACATCGTGGGCTACACCGACACGGTCGGCGGGGCGGGAGGCAACCAAAAACTGTCGAACAGTCGCTCCAAGGCCATCGCCGAGTACTTTCGTGATCGCGGCTTTTGGGCCGAGATCTACTACGCGGGTATGGGCGAGCGTGGGCTTCGGGTCGAGACCGGCGACGGTGTCGACGAGGTTCGCAACCGTCGAGCCCTATACCTCCTGGGGGTTCAGCAGCCCGCCGCGGGGGGCCAGATTCCCGGCCGCTGGGCGAAGCTCGTCGGTCAGCGCTCACAGCCGGCTGGGTTTGTGCTGCCGGAGTTGCCCGAGCGGTGGCAAAACTATCGCGAGGACCGACAGGCGGAAGCGGCGACCAAGAGCGAAAGCGCCATCACCAAGCTGGACGGGGACGCCTCGACATCGAACCGGTCCAGCGACGATCTGATTGGCGAGACCGGGGATGAGACGCCGGAGTTTGACTCTGGAGACGAGAACCCGCCGGAGATCGAGGGGGAGCCCGGAGCGGCCAAGAAGGGGTGCACGGTCTCCACCGATGCTCCGCCGGCGGTGGGGTTGCTCGTCCTGTTCGCCCTCGGGATGATGCGGCGGCGAGACTGATTGCTCTGTGTCCACCACGGCGATCGATTCGTGGTGATGAGGTCGAGTATGGCCCCAGCGTCTGGGTCGGCATCGACGACGGCGCTGCGGTCGACGGCGTCGGGCCGTGCGGATCCGTGATCGACGGTGAACTCGTGAAGTGAGCCTCAGGCGAGGTCCGCATCACTGCTCGAGCCCGTCGGGCCACGTCTGCACGCTCGCACGCAGCGTCGTGAGCGTCGTTTCGACCGGCTTCGAGGTGTCGAGCACCAGGTGCTCGTGCTTGGGCAACTCGTCGATGTCCTCCCACTTGGCGACGAAGTCGTCGAAGATCTCCAGGCGGCCGTCGCTGACCGACGCTCGCTTCGCCCGCTCACGGAGGCGCTCTTTGGCGAGGGCGTAGTCGATACGACATTCCACGAGGCGGAAGGGGACCCCGTGCTGCGCGGCGAGTTCACGGGCTCTGTCTCGCAGGGCTCGGCCTCGGAACGATGCGTCGACAATCACGGGCCGTCCGGATCGAAGCACGACGCCGGCGCGCCGGAAGACCTCTGCGTAGACCTCTTCGGTGAACTTGGGATCGTACGCGCCCTGCCAGGAGCCTTCATGGACCGGTTGGGTCGCTCGAACCCCGATCATCTGCTTGCGGGTACGGTCGGCGTCAACGATCGGCGCGCTCATCTCCAGGCTGAGTCGCTCGCTGACCGTGCTCTTTCCGCTGGCGATGACCCCACCAACGGCGACGACGCTGGGGCTGAGCAGGGAGCGACGACCGGAGGCCAAGGCGAGCATGAAGCACCGGCGTGCCGACGCCACGGCACGCGATCGGTGGACTGCACTCACGGACGCGTCATCGGCGACGAACGATGCGATTTTTCCTCGGACGAACGCCCGATAGCCTTCGTAGAAATCCAGAACCTCGTACAGGTCGAAGTCCCCGCTCGCTTTGGCGTACTCAGCCACCAAATGCTCGCTCAACTCGACGTGCCCATGAGCGCTGAGGTCCATTGCGAGAAACGCCAGGTCGGAGCCGACGTCGGCATAGCGGAATCGGTCATTGAACTCGATGCAGTCCAGGATCGTGATGGCGCCGTCGTCATCAAGGTAGATGTGTTCGAGGCGGAGGTCGCCGTGGCCGTCGCGGACTCGACCGGCGTCGATGCGGGCATCGAACCGGGTGGCTCGTCCCTGGACCGCGTTGAGTTGTTGCTCCGTCAGCTCGCGCGCCTGGGCTTCGCTGAGGTAGCGCCGCAAAGGGGTCTGGGCGAAGTTCTCCCGGACGTTGGTAGCGATGGCCTGCGCCGTGCCGAAGGCGGACGTTTCGGCGTCACACCGAGCCTGGGCATGAAACTCCGCCAGTCGAGAGGCGATGCGGGTGATGTCAGAGGGCTGCAGCCGACCCTGCGCGAGCCGAATGTCGGCGCGGTCGGTGTCGTCGAGCCGTCGCATGTGGACCGCCCACTCGACGACCTCGCCATCACCCTCGAAGCTTAGATGTCCGTCTGCGCGCCGCAGGGGGACGATGCCGAGGTAGACGTCTGGGGCGAGGCGGCGGTTGAGTTCGACCTCCCGCTCGCAGGCGGCCTTGCGCAGCTCCAGGGTGGAGAAGTCGAGAAACCCAAGCTCGACCGGTTTCTTGAGCTTGAAGACGTCGCTCTCTCGCAGCACCACCCAGGAGATGTGCGTCTCGATGAACTCGACCGCAGGCTCGGAGGTGAGGTCGCGAAGGATGTCGTCGCGGGTGATCACCGCCCGAGCCTACCTGGACGGTGTCGTGCTGGGGGCAGAACCGCCGTGATCCCACGGGACCGGCTTGGTGGACCGGCTTGGTGGACCGGCTTGGTGGACCGGCTTGTTCAGGCGGCGACGTCTTTGGGGAACCTTCGCACGCGCCAAAGGTGGCGCACCCCGCCGCGAACGGTCCGCGGCATGCGGGTGAAGTAGCGCATGGCAGAGGGCACCGTGCCAAAGGTGCGCTCGACCTCCTCGAACTTGCCTTGAATGTTCTCCCGCCGCAGCGGGCTGACCTCGGGATTGAGTCGGTACTCAGCCAGGTGGTCGAGCAGGCGCGCGTGGTAGTCGGGGTCCTCCACGATTGCGCGAATGGACTCGGTGCGCGGGTGGGTGCCGTCGAGGATCGCCCTGATCTGCCGCTCCATCTCATCGAGCCCGTCCTCGAAGGAGGCGAGCAGCTGGAAGTCGTAGTGCGGGTTGGCGTGGACCACCTGCATCACGTGGCCGATGATGGCGTCGCGGGTGCTGTTGAACCCGGTCGGGTCGATCAGCGAGGCTGGGTCGTCGAGGAAGCGCAGCAGGGTGTGGAACCGGAAGTTGATGCCCTTGCCGTCGTAGTAGTCGGCCGCCGCGGGCACGATGAAGAACCGAAGCATGTCCAGCGCCCCGACCATGCGCTGGGTCCGGTTCGGGATCTCCTCGATGTAGCCCAGCCGCTTGAGTCGCTGAAGCCGCGGAAGGACGTTTTCGTCGCGGCCGTACTCAAGCAGCGCCGTACGAAGTTTGCGCACTTTTTCCCGGAACTCTCTCGGGCTGCCCATCGTCTGCTTGACGAGCACCCATGGTTCCTCGGAAAGACGGGGCGGGGCTTCGTTCGCGGCGGGGTCCACTGAACTAACCCTAACGTCGCGCGCCCGGTGTGCAACCTGCTGCGCACTCACCTTGCCACAAATCGGTGTCACGGTTGAACGCGCCGGAGGGCGGCGGCAGCTGCGTGTGTCGCGCTCAGGGTCCCTGCTCGGCCAACCACCGGTTCATCCACACGGCCGACTTGTTCCACCCATCGACCATGTTGGTTTCGGCGGCGCGTTCGGCCAGGGATCCGATCCCGAAGATCTTGATGTTCACCTCATGGGTGCTGATCCGAACGCACTTGTCGTCGCCAAGCGGTTGGGTCGTGACGTCTCCACCCAGAGAGATGCGGTCGGTCAGGACGCTGAGTCGAAGATCGTAGCGCCAGCGCTGCGTCTTGGGATGCCACACGCCGGCCTCGGTGTAGCCGAGCCTGGGTCCGAGAATCTTCGCGACCGCGGCGGGCAGCACGAGCTTGGGGGTGACCTGCATCGGACGCAGTTGGGTGTCGCCGGCGTCCGTGAGAGCACCGACCTCGCAGCTCGCAAAGCCGAGCCCTTCGACGATCATGTCGCGGGTGAAGTCCGGCTCGAGGAACAGCTCCCAGAAGCGGTCTTCGGAGCAATCGATCTCGTGCTCGAGGGTGAAGTTCAGCACCGGCGCACGGTATCAGCCCACCTCGTCACTTGCACCGCTCGGTCCACTCGGCGGCGACCCCACCGACCTCGAGCACGAGCACCGAAGCCTCGCGGGCGGGGCGGACCTGGCTGTAGTGCGGATCGTCGAAGGCTGCGACTTGGCGGACTGCAAAGGGGGGAGAGAACAGGGGGCCCCAGTCTGCCGGAATGACGAGATGCGTCGGTCGCTCCCGCACAAAAACGCACAGCTTGGCCGCGCGGTCGAAGTGGGCGTGGGCGGCCGGAGCGTTGTTGAGCCCGACGAGGTCCACGATGCGGACCGAGCGTGGGGTGAAAAACCGATGCGCGCCCGCGCCCTCGACCGCGACGATAGCGTCCGCCGGCACGTTGTCCACCAGCCAACCCGAGACGGCCGTGTGCAGCACCCGGGTGTCCTCGGTGTGCTCGACCAACTGGGCGCGGAGCTGCCAGATCTGCAGGCCCGTCAGGCCGGCGATGGGCACAAGCGCGGCGAATGCTGCAACCCGGACCCAACGCCGAGCCTCTGGCCGCAGCCCGCTCAAACCCAAGGGGAGCACGACCAGCGGCAGGGCGGCCAGTGGGGTGAAGTAGCGCGACTCGAAAAACAGGACCCCCGGATGCAGGGGCCGGCTGATGGCGATGGCGACGGAGGTCGCAACGAAGGCGACGATGATTGCCCAGCCACCGCTGTCCTTGGCCTGCGTCTGCTCGCGCAGTCCGAGGGCGATGAGGGCGACCCCGGTCAGCGAGACGAGCCAGGGCTGCCACATGAGCACCTCGTCACGAAGGTATGCCAGTCCGCTCCATCCTCCGCCCGCTCCCTTGATGTACTGGGCATTGGGCCACGGGTAGCCGGACACGGTGAGGCTGTAGCCGACCCACACCGCCAGGCCGAGTGCGGAGCCACCGGCGGCCCATCCCGCGGCGCGGACGCGGGGGTCCTCGGCGCGGCGGCGCCATCCCATCGCCGCAACGACCCCCGCGAAGGCGATCACCGCCCCGAGTAGCTCCGGCCGAGCCCAGGTACAGAGCACGCCCAACACCGCTGCGACGGCCGCTCGTCCGCGGAGGACCTCCCGGATGGTTGCCAACAACACGAACGCGGCCAGCGGCACTTCCATCCCGCTGGTCGCGGCCTGCAGCAACGTGGGCGAGCAGGCGACCAGTACACCTCCGAGCATGCTCAACGAGGCCAGCGGAACGGGGTGCTCAGGCTCGGTCCCGCCGCGCGCCAACTCGAGCGTGAGCACAGCGCCCATCCAGCTCGTCGCCGCGTGCAGCAGCGCGCCGAGCAGCTTGACGGGTACGACAGGATTGCCGGCGATCGGCCACACGCTCAGCACGAGGACCCACAGCGGGGAAGAAAACCCGGTCTCGAGATCGCCGGGATTGTACGAGAGCCCGTCGCCGGCGCGAAGGCTCTTCGCATACGAAAGATGAATCCACGCGTCGTCGAGCGCGAAGTCCCGGGTCTCCCAGATCATGGAGGCCGCCAGGCCGAAGCCGACGAGTGCACAGACGAATGCGATGGACGACTCGGTGCGCGGGGCGCTGTCGCGGGCGTCGAAAGGCATGGGCGGGTCCGGAGCGTCCGCTCTCGGGACGGACGCAGGTTAGCGTCCAAGGTGGCAGAGCATCCCACCAAAATGAAGTCATCACGCGCATCTTCCTTGCGTTCGAGATCAGAGCCCGGCATAACAGTGAGGCAGAGGGCACGGAGCGCGCCGGGGGGCTTGCAAACGTGTCCATTGCGGACAACTTCTTCGCGAGGTTTCGGACAGCACTTCGGTGCTGAGACACGGCCCAAACTGTGTCACCGCGGAGAATCCAGAACTCTGGAAAGACCTGTTGCAGGGTTTCCCACCGGGAGTCAGCGCCAACTGTGGCGCACCTCGATCCCGCTGGAGAATCCCCATGTTCGATTTCGCTTCCGAAAAAGGCTTCAAGCAATACCTCGCTTCCATCGAGCGCTACCCCAAGCTGGACCGCGCAGGTGAGCTGTCCCTGGCAACCGCCTACCACGCGGGGGACAAGTCCCAAGGGGATCTTCTGGTCTCCTGCAACCTCCGCTTCGTGGTGAAGATCGCCGTTGGCTACTGCGGCTACGGATTCAAGCTCAGCGACCTGGTCGCCGAGGGCAACATAGGCCTGCTTCAAGCCGTCCGTCGCTTCGAGCCCGAGCGGGGCCTTCGCTTCATGACGTACGCCTCGTACTGGGTCCGCGCCCACGTGCTCTCGTACATTCTCAAGCACTGGAGTTTGGTCGGAGTCGGTACCGGTCCCATGCAGAGCAAGCTGTTCTTCCGCCTTCAGCGCGAGAAGGCGAAGCTGCTGGCACGGACCGGCTCAAGCGAGAACATCACCGCCAAGCTGGCGGAGACGTTCCAATGCACCGAGGACCGGATTCGTCGCATGGAGCAACGCATCGACGGCCGCGATCTCTCCTTGGACGCCAAGGCTTATCGCGACGGCACCGTCTCCATCCTCGAGACCCTTGAAGGCACCGGCGCGTCGCAAGAGACGACGCTGTCTCGGACCGAAGTCTCCTCGCTGGTGCGGGAGCGGGTCGAAGAAGCGCTGACTCGGTTCGACCAGCGGGAGCAGGTCATCGTCCGCGAACGGCTTCTGGGTGCTCAAAAGCGCA
>CAYGTG010000136.1:9158-12212 GCA_964352485.1 uncultured Nannocystaceae bacterium
CGTCGCTTGGCCTGGGGAATCTCAGTCCTCGCCGAGCTCGATCGTCAGGACCGTGATGTTGTCTTTGCCACCGCAGTCGTTGGCAAAACGGACCGCCTCGAGCGTCGCGTCCTCAACGTCCATGTCGCGAAAGAACGCCATGTCCGAGGGTTGCTCGGCGTAGCCGTGAAATCCATCCGAGCAGAGAATGATCCGGTCACCGGCGAACAGCGGGATCGGCAGGGTGTCGACCTCGACGTAGTCCTTGTGGCCGACCGCCCGCGTGATCACATTCTTCGCCCTTGAGGTCTGGGCCTGCTCCGGCGTGATCAGCCCGTGCTTGAGCTGGTAGTTGATCAGCGTGTGGTCCTCGGTGAGCTGGGCGACATCGCCTTTGCGCACCATGTAGACCCGCGAATCTCCAACCTGACCCACGACGCCAATGCTGCCGCAGACCAAGAAGACCGAGGCCGTCGTGCTCATGCCCCGTTGCTCGGGGTCGAGCTCGCCCATGCTGTGGATCATGTAGCAAGCGTTTTGAATCGCACCGCGCACGAGCTGCGTCAGCTGACCGACGCGCGCGGCCGCATCCCCGGAGGCGATCTCGTGGATGAGCGCTTCGTTGCGCTTGAGCCACTCCCAGATCAGCTCGACCGTCTCTTGCGAGGCGACCTCGCCTTTGGCCCGGCCGCCGACGCCATCGGCGACAACGAAGACCCCCAGGTCGGGGTCTGCGAGGTGCGAGTCCTCGTTGTGCTCCCGCGAGAGCCCAACGTCGGTGTGGCCGAAATAGCGGATCTGCATCCAGCGACGAAGGTACCACGCCGACCTCCACTCAAACCGGTCAAGACTGAGACCAACCGGGGGCGGGGGCGACGACGAGCGGCTCGGTGGGGTCGAGCTGAAACGCCCAGGCGTGCAGCAGAACCTGCGCATCTCCCGGGGCGGATCCGTACAGGCCATCGCCCTCCAGAGGCAGCCCAAGACTCGCCATGTGGACGCGAATCTGATGGCGTCGACCCGTGAGCAGCTCGACCGCAAACACCGGCCCAGCGTCTCCAAGGGCCCAGATCCGCGAAGCGGCGGGAGAGCCTCTTTCTTCGACTTCGACCCTGTGGCCCCGCGGCCCGCTCGAGGCCAAGGGCCAGCTCACCCTCGTTCCCTCCTGGGTCGGCGGCGCGAGTGAGGTGCCACAGGGCCACCGGGGTGGGTCCGTGTGTCTGCGCAGGTGGGACGATGGTGCCGGTGGCCATGCGTTCGCCGGCTGCTCGGCACGGGCGAGGTAGAGCTTCCACGCGCTGGCGATCGCGCTCCGGCCTTCCCGCCAGGCCCGCGCCGATCGGGCAAACGCGACGACACCTGAGGTTGAGACGTCGAGCCGGTGCAACGCGCCACTCTCGCGCCGGTCGGGACTGGCATCGGCGCACGCGGGGTCGACCAAGCGCGCCACGTCCGCGAGCGTGGGTGGGTCGTCGGGTCGGAGCCGAACGGTGTGAAGACCCGGCGGCTTGTGCAGGTACACAAAGCGCTCGTTCTCGTGAAGCACGCAGGGGGTGGGGGGCTCGGTCCCGGTCTGCTCGGTCGGAAGGTGAACTTCGACCGTCTCGCCGGCGCGGACGGTGTAGGCGCCGGGGACGACCCGCCCTCCGCAGCGGACGTGACCGTCGCGGGCCAAGGATTTTGCCAGCCGCCTCGAAACCTCCGGGAGGGTGCGAGCCACGAACGCATCGATGCGGATCCCTTCGTCCGCCGGCGTGACCGTCAGGGTCCGTTGCACTCAGGGCCGCCAAGGGTTGAGCAGGAATGCCCGGGTGGAGGTTCCGGCCGGAAGTTCAGCCATCCCCGCGGGGACCTCGAGCAGCGCATCGGCCCCGCTCATCGAGCGCACGTCGCCCGACGTTTGGCTTCCCAGGGCCGTCGCGGTGCCGTCGTCGTGCAGCGCCGCGCGGACCAGATGTGCCCGTCGACCGGCACCTGGGGCTGGGTTGCGGAGCTCGACCGTTGCGGTCGGGGGCAGCAGGTCTCCGCGGACCCCGAGGTGGCGACGAATGGCCGGTGCGACGAAGAGACTGAAGGTGACCCACGAGCTTGCGGGGTTGCCGGGCAGGCCGAACACATGGGTTCCTTGCCCGGATCCAAACGCCAGCGGCTTGCCAGGTCGCAGGAGGATGCCGTGGACCGCCCACTCGATCCCAAGCTGCGCGAACGTACTCGCCACGAGATCGTGGTCTCCCACCGAGATGCCGCCACTGGTCACCACGAAATCGTGGCGCATAGCGGCGGCCAAGGCGGCTCGGAGTCCGTCGGGGTCGTCGGGCGCAATGCCGCAGTCGATGGGAATCCCCCCGGCTTGGACGACCGCGGCGGCCAGCAGCAGGTCGTTGCTGCTCACGATCTTGCCGGGCGGTGGCACGGTGCCGCGGGGCACCAACTCGTCGCCGGTCGAGACGATGGCGACCCGCGGGCGCGCGTGGACCCGAACACTCGTATTGCCGGTGGATGCTGCGACGGCGAGGTCGGCCGCACCGAGCCTGCGACCCGCCTCGAGCACCACGTCTCCCTCGCGAACCTCACCACCCCGAGGACGCACCCATCGACCCGGGCACACCTCTCCGTACGCCGCCAGGTCGACGGCGACCCCTGCTGCGGATGCCAGCACGTCCTCTTGTGGAATGACGAGGTCGGCCCCGCTCGGAAGCACCGCGCCCGTCGAAATCCGCGCGGTCTCGCCAGCCTCCAGCGCAGCGTCCAGAGGGTGTCCTGCGGCGCTTTCACCAACGCGCCGCAGGACCGGGCGAGTGCCGATGAGGTCGGCCGAGCGGGCGGCGTATCCGTCCATCACGCTGACGTTGGCGGACGGCATGTCCCAGTGGGCCAACACGTCTTCGGCGAGGACGGTGCCGAGGGTCCGGACCTCGACGGGAGCGGTGACGACCGCGGACGGCTCCACGCTTTTGAGGACGCACTGCAGCGCGTCGCGCCAGGGCAGCAGGGGCTTCATGGCGAGTGTTCTCGCCCAGCGCCAGGAGTTTGGGCGGTGTCGGCGGTCGAGGGCGTCCGGCCCGGTGCCGGCGG
>CAYGTG010000137.1:0-12210 GCA_964352485.1 uncultured Nannocystaceae bacterium
GCTTGGTCCACTGCGCGCAGCCTCTGTGCAGCGACATCCCGATCGGCGGCATGGCCCGACTCGATGTGGGCTATCGCGCCGGATTTTACAGCCTGTGGCTCACCGTCGAGGGCGGTGGCGGACGGCTCGACCTCCCGCCGTTTGAAGACGCAGACGGGCTCGTCACCGGGATCCGCGGAGGGCTGAGCTTCTTCCAAGCTGGGGCTGGTGTGGCCCTCCACCCCGTCGACCTCGGGCGCGTCGATCCCCACGTCGGGATCGCATTCGGATACTCGCGGGTCGAGCAGCGGTTTCGCTCGGACCAGCGCAACTTCGAGCTTCGCTACCAACGCGGCGCGGTCATGCCTAGCGTGGGCATCGACGTGTATGTCGCCCCAAGGGTCGCGGTGGGACCACGCGCCGACTTCGTGGTTCCCTTTGGAGGCAGTCGGTGCCTACGCCAGGGAAGCACTGAGGAGTGCCTCAACACGGTCGACATCGTCGACGCCGACGACGCGGCGATCGCCCGCGCGCGTCGCCGCACCTTTCCGCGCCCATGGTCGGCAACCGTTCAGGTCACGCTGTACCTCCTGTAGCTGCCAGTCCGCCGACCTGCTTGGAGCGGAGGCCGATCGTCCAATAAACTAAAGGTCGGTGTCGGAACAATGCGAGCTGTGCGGCGCGAAAACGCGGCCCGGGGATGAGACGTGCC
Source organism: uncultured Nannocystaceae bacterium (assembly GCA_964352485.1). GTDB lineage: Bacteria > Myxococcota_A > Polyangia > Nannocystales > Nannocystaceae > CAJXVA01. The sequence continues at coordinate 692 of CAYGTG010000137.1, forward strand.
GCGAATGCGGTTCGCCTCTGACCTCGCGAGCACCCGACCCCTCCGAGTCCTCGACCGACATCACGGCCGTCGAGACACCCGCGCCAGCTTCAGAATGGACCGAGCCAAGCAGCGTGCGTCCGGCCCCGGAGACCCACCCTGATCTCCAGTTCGAGGAGCCGCCGCGCAGACGGATCCCGTGGGTCGCCGTGCTTGCGGTTGGCGCAGCCCTTGGCGTCGGCGCGGTCGCGTACCTGTCGCTCGAGCCGGACTCGGGTCCCGTCCCGGTCGCCGAGACTCCAGCGCTCCCACCCGTCCCCGCATCGGAACCCGCCGCAGCACCCGAGCCCGCCGCCGAGCCAGGCTGCCCGCGCCTCCAAGCCCTCGGCGGTCAGTGGACGTTCACGACCGAGGTCACCGGGTCAAGGGTCGTGCAGTCGTCCGGCCTCAATGGGTTCTACAGGCTCAATGTCGACGTGGAGAACTGCGTTGCCTCGGCCGTGCTGACCAAGACCGGCTACACCGCGCGCATGTTCTCCGAAGCCCGACTTCAGCATGCCTCGGCGCAGCTCGAGTCCGGCGAGGGACTGCGCGAAGGGCTCGCGACTGCAGCCTTTCCTCTCGAGAGCAACTTGGGCTCCCGCGGGATCCTCGAGTTCTCGTTCACCGCCGAAGACGACACGCTCTCGGGCGTGTACCGGCAGCGTGGTGCACGATGGAGAGATGCGGGACTCACCGGTTTCCTTCGCGGCGTCCGAGAAGGGGAGAGCCCGCGCGAACTGATCGCGGCCGAGCAGCCCTGCTCCGTCCGCTGCCACCTCGCCTGCGATACCGGGGTTCGTGACTCGCTCCCGCCGAGCGAGGTGCAGACCTGCGTCGAGGCGTGCACCGAAGACCCAACGAGCCCCGCGCAGTGCGGTGATGTCCAGCCCGTGCCCGAGGCCTTCGCGCTCTCCCTCGAGGGGCCATCCACGTTCACGAAGCTGTGCCGGGACATTGGCGGCTGTGCCAAGAAGATCGGGCGCGGACATGATCGGCCCCCGAGGCTCGACGCCGACCGCCTCCCCGCGGGTTGGTCGGAGGTAAAAATGGTCCGCGGCAAGAAAGAAGGCGGAGTCCGGCTCGCCCTCCACGGCGCCGGCGGCTGGTGGCTCTCTGCTCCTGTGTTCGGAGCCCGTCGCAACTCCCGACTTGGAAAACTTCGGTTGTACGCTCGTCAACTCGCCGAAGGGCTCGACCGACGCTACGTGCTCGGCCTGGCCCGAACGACCACGCGGGACGACAGCCCCGAGGTCTACCTCGCGTGCCGACTCGACAACACGCCCACGTGCGTTCGCGTTGCGAGGGTTCGCGGAGCGCACGTCAATGCCCTGCCCGAGGGCACGCTCGCGGTAGACCCTTCCCTGGGTGAACTCTCTGGCGTCTTCAGCTGGTGACGCTTGCCGGCACGCGCAAGGTCGTTCGCGTAGCTCGCGTCCGCTTCCAAGATGTGACGCGAGAGCCACCGCGCGAGAAAGTCAAAGAACTCTGGGTCGAGGGCCGAGCCGTCCTTGACAAAAGCGTCGCGAAACCGAGTCAGCGTCTCCATCAGGTCGCGGTGAATGCCGCAGTGCGCGTCGTAGTCCGCGTGCCGATGTTGCCGCATGTGGGCTTCTTCGTGCCTGAAGTGGGTGAGCGTCCCGTCGTAGAGGACCTGTAGCGCGCGGGCGATGATCGGCCGTGGCGCGTCCGCGGTCCACCGAGCGTGAAGCTCGTTCATTTGCTTCACGAGCTGCCCGTGCTCGAGATCCATCGTGGGCACGCCAATGTGCGACCCGCCACTCCAGTTCAAAAACGCCATCGTGATCTTGGTGATTCCCCAACCATGAGTCGCCCGGAGTCCGCACAGACTTGAACGAAAAGAACCGCCCAGATCGCACGCATGTGGGCATTGTCATGACAGGGGTCCGGTGCGGCAAGCTCCTGCGATGCAGACCAAGCGACACATCCTCTTGGCGGACCGCTCGAGGCCGCGAACGATGTCGATGGATTGCTCGGTCGGGTTCTCGCCTAGCGCACAGACGCCACCGCAATTCGCTCAAGGTCCTTCGTCCGACGGCCGATGCGCCCGCGGTGCGGCCTTGTCGATCCAACGCCGGAGCTCTGCCGGAGCCCGATGGCGGCGACCGCGAGCGACCCGCCCACGACGAGCTCGCCGAGGACACACCCCCCGCCCCCGCGCAGCCTCGGGCCGTCCCTCGAAGACTCGTCGCGGTACCCTCGAATCCGGACGTGCACAGACCGGACAACACCTCGAAGACCCACGAGAACAAAGAGGACCTCGACTCGCCGACCGTAGCGGTCAATGCGAGCGCCAGGGCCAGGGCCACCGATGCTTTCGAGCGCCCCGAACTCGACCGGTACGAGCTCGAGGAGCAGGTCGGCGCCGGCGGGATGAGCGTTGTCTATGCCGCCCGTGACACCGAACTCGACCGGCGCGTCGCGCTCAAGGTGATGCGGCTCGACGTAGGGGAACCGAAGGAACAAGAGCTGTTGCACGCCGAAGCCCGGTCCCTCGCCGGGCTCAATCACCCCAACATCGTGCCCGTATATGACGTTGGGTACGACCGACAGGGCCGTGTGTACATGGCGATGGAGCTGGTCCGCGGCAAGAACCTTCGAGCATGGCTCGAGGGCACGCAGAGATCGGTCGCCGCAGTCCTCGACGTGCTCATCGCCGCAGGCCGCGGGTTGGCCTCGGCGCACGCCGTGGAGCTCGTCCACTGTGACTTCAAGCCCACCAATGTCCTGGTCGGAAACGACGGGCGGGTACGCGTCGTCGACTTCGGGATCGCGCGCCGCGTGTTCCGCTCGGAGACCCAATCCGCGATGACCGGAGGTTCATCGGAATCTGGCGCCGGCCAAAAACGACAGATCGTGGGGACGCCGCGGTACATGTCCCCGGAGCAGATGCAGGGCGAGCCGCTGACGCCAAGCACCGATCAGTTCAGCTTCTGCCTCACCCTATACGAGGCGCTCTACGGGCAAGCGCCGTTCCTCGGCCGTAGAGTTCGACAAAGGGCCGCCAACATCCGAGAGGGAAACGTCCGGCCTCCACCACGCGGATCTCTCGTACCCAAGCGGATCCACGCGGTCATTCTTCGCGGGCTTCGCGGAGATGCCGAGGCTCGGTGGTCGAGCATGGACGAACTGCTGCGCGCCCTGCAACGAAGCCGAGGGCGGCCACGAGCGATCGGTGGACTCGTCGTCACCGGGCTCGTCGGCTTTGGAGTTGCGGCCGCCGCGATGGTCCCGGCGCCCGACCCGTGTATGTCGACCCGTGAGGAGGCCGCATCGGTCTGGACCCCAAAGCGACGAGCTCAGCTCCGCGACGCGTTCAGCGCTTCGGGCATCTCGGACCCCGAGGCAGAGCACGCCCGACTCGATGCGAAGCTCTCGCGCTTCGCCGACGAGTGGGCGGCCTCGAGGGTCCGGGTCTGCGAGGCCTCCAGCGCCGCGCCGCAACGCCGCGCCGCCCAGCGAACGTGCCTGCAACACGCGCTGGAGCAGTTCTCAGTGCTGGTCGAAGTGATTGCCACCGCAGACGCAGCAACGCTTCGCAGCTCCCCCGAGGCCGTGTCCGCTCTGCCCAACATCGCATCGTGCGATGCGGCGGTGCCCGATGAGCACGCCACCGCTCCGCTGGCGATTCGCGGCCGCGTCGAGAATCTCGCCGAGGAGCTCGCCACCATCCCGCCCCTGCTCAGCTTGCACCGCTACGAACGGGCGGACGAGGTCACCGCCCGCGTGCTTCACGAGTCAGAGCAACTCGGTTTTGCACCGCTGTTGGCCGAGGCGGAGTATCGAAGGGCGGACCTCATCAGCGCCCAGGGGCACCGAATCGACGGAGCCAAGCTGCTCGAGCAAGCATTCTATACCGCTCAAACCGCCCGACGGGATCGTCTCGCGGCCCGAATCGCGGTCGAACTGCATCTGACCTACGGCTACCGTCTGGCACGACCCAAGCTCGCAGAACGATGGGCACGACTCGCCCAGGCAGCGGTTGAACGACTCGGCGACGATGCCGGGAACCTGCGGGCAGAGCACATCCGAACCGTCGGTCTCGTAGCGCTGCGCAACACGAACTACGACCAGGCCCGGGAGCGCTTCGAGGAAACGATCGCCCTGTACGAGAGCCTGGAGAACCCGGACCCGCTGCTCCATGCCGAGGCCGAAAGCAACTTCGGCATCGCCTGCCTGGAGCTGGGAGAACTCGATGCTGCGGACGCCGCGTTTCGCAGTGCCCTCAAAAAGACCGAGCTTGAGGTGGGCCGGTTCAACAACCGTCACATCAGGATCATCAACAACGTGGGCAACCTCGAGCAGATGCGCGGCGACCATCAGGCCTCGCATGACTACTTCCTCCGCGTCTACGAAACCGAGGCCGCACTGTATGGGACCGAGGATATTCGGGTTGCCATGTCCCTGAACAACATGGGCACCGCGCTACTGTCGCTGAACAAGGATGCCGAGGCGATTCCGCTCTTTGAGCGGTCGATTCGCGCCTACGAGTCCGGAGACCACCACGGAGTTGACCTTGCTCGGCCGGTCGGCAATCTGGGCGTCGCACATTTGCGGGCCAAGAACGATGCGCAGGCGGAGGCGAGCCTCGTCCGAGCCATTGCCCTGATCGAGTCCGAACTCGGGGCCATGCAGGGGGACTCGAGCGTCCACTGGTTCAACCTCGGCTCGGTTCGACTCCAGCAGGGCCAGCATGAGCGGGCGCTCGAAGCGATGCATCGCAGCCTGGAGATCGACGAGCACGCCCTCGGACGCAAGCATCCTTTCGTCGCGCAGACCCTCTCGGCCATCGGTGTGGCCCACACGCACAGTGGAGAACCAGAGCGCGCGAGGGCTCTGTTCGAAGAAGCCATCGAGATCTTTGGGGCCTTCGACGTTGACCCGCTGACGGTCAACGCCACCAGGTTCGAACTCGCCAAGCTGATGTGGGACGGGGACGAGCGTGACCGGGCCCGGGAACTCATCGACGAAGCCGAGGCCGTGTTCGCCAGTGCGCAGCACGTGGGAGCGCCGGAACTCGCTGAGCTTCGCGCGTGGAAGAAAAGCGTCTCGTACTGACCGAAGCGGTCAGGTCTCGCTCCACCGCAGCCGGGCAAGGTCGAAGATCGCACCTTCGGAGGGTTCGATGCCTTCGATGTCCCACCGTGCTGCAATCGAAGTGGTGCCATACGCCAGCGGAATCACGGGTGAAGAGGACTCGACCCGATGCAGGAGCGCCTGCTCGTGCTCGCGCGAGGGGACAGAGCGAAACGCCTGGAGCGCTGCGTCCATCGTGCCGTCTTCCACCCATCCGTAGTTGCAGCCCGCCGATCCGGGTCCCTTGGGAATCATGCTGGAGTGCAGCATCGCGTCGACGAACTCAGACGGAGATGGAGACACCGCATTCCAGCCCCCGAGGGCGAGCGCGTAGTCCCCCGACGCAAGCTTGCGCTGGTATTCCTCGAGGGTGGAGGTGTGGACCAGCTCGACCGCAAGACCCATCGAGCGGAGTTGTCGCTCGAGCTCGGCCGACCACCTGTCGGGGTCCGGCATGTACGGCCGCCGTCCCCAGACCACGATCATCCGCAACGGTCCGTCGGGGAGTACGACCTCGCGAAGGGCTCGCTCGGCGTCGGCCCGCTCAAACGGAAGCCGCATCCGGATCGTCCCCTGCCCCGGAGGCATGACCGACGGTGCGAGAAAGGCCATCGGATTGTCGTACGTTGTGGCGAGAACCGTGTATCGATCGATGCCTTTGGCGATCGCCTGCCGAAGCGGCAACGACAGGATCCGCGTATTGAGCCACAGCAGCGCCGTGCTGGTCCCCGCGGCAAACAGCTTTCGGACCCCCCGCACGTCCGCCAGTTCTTCTCGGCTCAGCGCAGCGGTGAGATCGATGTCCCCCGTCGAGAGATCGGCACGAATCCTCTCCCCCCCGTCCCGGGGTTCGTAGCCCCTGAGCATCACGTTGGAGATCGCCGGCGGTCTCGGATGGAAGGGGTTGGCCTCGAGCCGGATGCCTTCGTCTGTGGTTTCTACGACTCGGTAGCGACCGGTTCCGAGCCAAGCGCCGTCCGTCTGGACCCCAAACCGGACCCGATCCGACCCGAGAAACGCGCGCACATCGAACGCCCGCCCCTTGGGTGTAAAAATGACCCGCTCCCCGCGGGCGGAGACGTCGAGCAGCGGCTGGTACCAAGGGGACCGGCTCAACGCACTCGCCACCATTTCGACATCGACCGCGGTGCCGTCGCTCAGTCGCGCGCCGGCGCGCAGCCGCCCCGTGACGGCCCCGCCAGGCAGGCCATCCACCACCTGAAGCAGGCTGTCGTCCGCCTTGGACAGGGGCGGCTCGAACAACTGACGCTTCGCCACATCGTGGGCAAAATCAAAGTCTGCGTAGGGATTGAGGCCCTTGACGCTGAGCGTCCCAACAACGGCACACCGAAGCATCCTTCCGCCGTCGGCTTCAACCGTCGTTCGCACCGCGGTCAGTGTAAGCCACTTCCCAGTCGCTGTTCGCGGTCAAGCCCGAACACTTCGGGGAGCCCACGCCGGTGCGGGGTTCAACCGTACTTTTCCATCAACCCCTGGAGGTAGGGCGACAGGGGCGGCAAGTGAGCCATCGGATCGCTGGGGAGATCGCGACGAGGAAACTCCGGGTAGACGCGCTGAACCTCGTCCATGAAGTCGATCCCCATCTGTCCCATCAAGGCAAACTGCTTGGGGAGCACGCGGCCGATGTCGTCGGAGATCTGCTCGCCGTCGTCCCAGAGCCGGCGAAGCATCGCGTAGACCTTCTCGTCCAGGTTCTCCTCGTCGACCTCCACGAAGAGCTCCGGATGACCGCGGTCGTTCATCAGGTTTCGGATGCGCTCGTCCATCGTGATGCCCCCCGAGGGGACGAGTCCGGGCATCGATGTGACGACGGCGTGGAAACGGGAGCTGATCATCGCCGAGCAGCGCCGCAGCACCGAGACCATCTCGTACATGTCGTAATCGTCGCTGATGAACAGCGGGGGCTTGACCGTGAGCCGCTCGGAGAGGGCCTCGGCAGACTGCCGATCGACCCGCTCCATGCCCACGAGAATCGTGAACGCGTCTTCCTCTTGGAGGAAGCGCTCGAGCCCATCCGCGATGCCCTGCAGGTAGGCGTCGTACTGCAGGTCTGCTTCTTCAGAGCTGTGGTGGTAGTAGAACGAACGGTAGTGCTCGCGCTTGTACTGACCCACCAAGGTCTGTGCCGCCGCCTTGCCCAAGTCGGGCTTGACCGGCCACCAGAAGGGGTTGATGGGGCAAATGACGATGACCTTCTTCTTGCCGTCCCAGCCCTTATCCCGCAGCAACTTCTCGCCGATCTCTGCTGAACCGGGGTCAAAGGTCCAGGCAGTGTCGGTGCCGCCGGTGGTCCGGACGCCCAATCGGCCCAGGACTTCTCGAGACGGGTTGTTGCGGCACTGCACGAGCGCGTGCTTGCAGTGCTTCTTCACGAAATCCCGCAGCGCGGGCGTCATCCCGCCAGCCTCGGCGCCATAGCCCACAGCAAGCTTGTCCTCGACCGCCGCAATGCCCAGCGCACCGGCCATCATCGTCGACAACGCGTTGGCGAACTTCGACTTGAACATCGAGCCCTCGCACGCGATCACGCCGTGGTGCTTGGGGCACTCGTCGTAGAGAAACTTGGGAAAGACGACAGGGAGCTCGACCTGCCGGACGGTACGGAAGTAGCCCGCGGTCCGACCGAGGTTGACCGACATGATCGTCAGCTCGAGGTCATCGTCGCCGACCACGTGCCGGAACTGCCGGATCATCTCTTCGACCCGCACGTCGGCGCCGGTGTTGCGCGTGCCGACGTAGCCGGCCAGGCAGAGCTTCAGCGGGTCGCCCGGCTCCCACGTCTCCTGATCCACGCCCAGCGAGCGCTTCATCGCGACGCCCTCGATGAAGCCGTTCATGACTTCCATCAGGACGTTGTCAGGATCGAGCGCATCCTTGAATCGGCTCAGGAAGCCCATAGACCGCGCAGGATAGTGGAATGCAGGCCCGCATGCGTTCTGAGATCACTCACGCGCGGGAATGCCGCGTTTTTGCCAAAATCCACTCCCACACATCACCTGGGGCACCCAAAGAGGCAAAAGGTTGGTCGAGTCGTCGTTCTTCACGCGCGCCGCTGGCCGGGATGTCCGCCCACTGCCGTCACCGGCGCGAACCCCGGGCCAGCGGGACCCGGCCCGGATACGCAACTGCGGGCTCACCCGAACGTCTGACTCGTGATGGTCGCTTCACTCGTCGCCGCGCACGTTGGACCGATGCTCTGGTCGCTCGCCCTCGGCCTGCCAGCCCTTGGGCTGGCCCTTGGCTATCGGCGGCGGCTCCACACCCGCGCCGTCCGGGCGGAACGCGCTGTCCAAGAGGCACGCCTCGCAATCGCTGCTGCTCGGGTCGAAGAAGCCTGGCGTCACCTCGAACGGGCGTTCATCGCCGACACGAACCTCACCCAAGCCGAGGCGTCGAACAACCGAGCGGTGTTGCACCAGCTGCAGCGGCTCCTGAGTCCTGGCTTGATCCAGCCGGTTGCCCGCACCCTCAAGCCGCTCGACCATGCCTATGCTCAGATCGAAGCTGGCCACCGCGGCGACACGGCCCTGGCACGTGCCGGCGTCGTTCAGCTACTGCTGGGAACCCGCGGCGAGACGAGCCTCGCTGTCCTCGCCGTGCTCGATAGCCCGCTGTCGCAGCTCCCCGACACGGTCGAAGTCACGCCGGCCGCAGCCATCGCCGGCTGACGATTCCCGGCTGACTATTCGTCGTCCAGAGCGTCCCAGCTCTGCTGGATCGCCGCCGCGATGAGATCGGAGACGTCGCGGGTGGACTCGTCCTGCACGTCGACGAACGCTGCCTGGGCGCCGTGCTTGTCGAAGTCGAACCGAATCGTCTGCGCGGTCGTACCACGCTTCTTGCGACGGGCGGAGGCTTTGCGCACCGGTTTGGCTTTGGGAGTCGGGGACATGTCGTTGGAACGCAGTGTAGCACCGCGGCGTATTCACGCTGTCCGAAGCGGTCAGGGGGTGAGCCCGTGGTGTGCGACGAGCTCCTTGCACACCCGCCGCATCAGCGTCTTGAGCACGGGGAGATCGTGCCGCTCGTTGCCGAAGCGCCGCCAAAACGGCTTGGCCAGGTTGGAGGTCAGCGTGATCACGGCGTAGGGCAGCCAGGTCTCGCCATCGAGGGCCGGGACCGCGAGGATGGACCGCCAGTCCCGCATGTTGAACGCCCGGTCCCACTCCCGCACCTGCTTGGAGCTGAAGTTGTAGTTGATGCTGGGGTGGTTGTCGCAGGCGTCGTTGCTGTTGCCGAAGTGAAACGAGATGCCTGCGACGCCCTGGACCGATCGCTCTGGGCTGAGCCTCAGCGCCCGAAGCCGAGCGTGCTTACAGGCTTCGTCTCCGGTGCGTTCGTGCCTGGAGGTCGCCACCAGCTGGAGCACTTGCCGGTCATCCTCCAGCTCGGGCAAGAAGAGGCTGGTCGTGATGACCTCACCGGGCTCGAGCCCGAAATACGTGCGCACGTGATCGACGAGCGTGTTGAGCGACCGATTGGCCCTGCGCTGCCACGCGTCGGTAAACCGCAGGTCGCCCAGATGCGCGTCGACCCACGCCTTGCACTCGTCGAACCAGGGCAGCGAGTCTCCAGTCCACCCCCACTGAACCTGGCGCAGCAGGTGCGGGATGTAGCCGAAGTTTGGGAGCCACAACGGGTTCACGTTCCAGGTGCCCGTCCAGTACTGGTTGATCTGATCGTCGGCCGCTTCGTTGCCCCCAACCATCACCGCATAGATCGCGTTGTCGCCATCGCGCAGCGGCGTCATGCGACGCCGGTCGAGAAGCCGGCGCAGGTTGGGATCGGCCAAGCTCATCCCCAGCACGAGCACCGGCGAGTTCCCCATCAGCAGTTTGTTGAGATCGGTGTTGGGCTTGGCTCGCTTGTCCGCAAACAAGCCCAGATAGCTGGTCTCGGTGAGGACGAGTGTGCCCCCGACCGCCCCGCGCTCGTCCAACCATCCGTGAAGGTGGTGAACGCGCGGCCGCGCGTTGGATCGACTGCGGGCGCTGAGCGGGTAGCGATGCTTGGCCCACTCCTCGGGCACCCCGCGCAGCTCAGCGATGGCTCGCTCCAAGATCGGATCGTAGTTGGTGGTGAACAACAGATCGCGGGAGGCGACCTGGTGCGCCATCGCGGCGAGCTGACGCTGCGTGCTTCGAAGGGGAAGCTTCTCGATCGGCCTGGGGTAGAGCTGACGCCCAAGCTGACGCTTGAACTCCGTGTCGCCAAGTCGGCGCCACGCGAAGTCGGCGGCCGCGTCGCGACCGATGCGGCGGTAGACCTCCTGGGTGAGCGTCTCGACAGCCTCGTCCCCAACCAGCGACCGGACGTAGGCAGCCCCATCCCCGTTCTCACAGCGACCGCGCAGGTCGGACTCGATCACCGAGCGCAACAGTCCGAGGTTGAGCGCGTCCCAGCCAGGCAAACCCGAGGCCATCGAAACGCCCGCACCGACCAGGATGCGCAGCGTACCGGCGTCGTAACAGCCCTGGAGGTCCTCGATCAGCTCTCGGCGCGCGTCGACCACAGGCGCGCATCCTACCGACCCGCACGTGACGCGCGCGAAGTTTGACGGTTTGAGCCCTGAACGAAGGCCCAGCCGCCGGTTCTCGAAAAAAATGGTCCCCCGGGCACCAACACTTCGGGCGACTCGTGCATCTCTTCATGGCGATGGGGGAATCACGGCAGCACATCCAAGAGGAGTGGGTCGATGCGTATCGGGGTCTTCAGGCCCTGGCGGCAAGCTGCGCGGCCGATACCGACGACGATCTCCAAGACGCTGCCCTTGCCGCCTTGGCCCAAGAAGGCGGGATTCCTGAGCTCGGGACTCAAGCTCACGCGGCGCTCAGCGGACATCGACGATCGCCCGTCTGTGGGTCCGTCCACTGTACGCTCGCCACGATGTCTCGCTGGACACGCGAAGATCCGCAGGCCGGTTGGCTGCCCGCCCACTTGCCAGAGACGCTCGAGCCCTACGCGGCCGCCCTGATCGTCGTAGACGTCCAGCCGGACCTCGACCAGCGTCAGTGGTACCCCGCCGGATTCCCCGATGCACCGCGACTGCCCTTCTCGGATCGCCACTACCATCCCGCCATCCAGGGAGGACACGCTGGCGTCCACTGGGACGGCATACTCCCCGTCTACCCGTGCGCCCGGCTCGACCTCGCACACACTGCGATCTCCGGCGGCCTCGCCGAGGCCCTACGCACTCACGCCGCCCCAAACGTCGGCATCGACGACGCCGTGTACACCTACGGCCTCAGCCACCGATCACAGCATCGGTGCCGCGAAGAGGCGCTGACGGCCCTCGCCGCCCTCATCCTCGCGGCGCGGCTCGCCGACGGAGTCGTGCTCGAGCCGAACTCGGCCTAGCAGCCCGTGGTGAAACCCGGCGCGGC
>CAYGTG010000138.1:0-12196 GCA_964352485.1 uncultured Nannocystaceae bacterium
GCCAGCGCTTCGACCTCGGCGCGGGCCATTCGCAGCTCGGCCAGCGCGCCGCTTCGGCGGGCAAACCCCGCGCCCAAGGCCCCCACGACCACGACCCCGAGCACGGCGGGCCCCAAGAAGTAAACGGTGGGCGCGAGCAGCATACCCGTGAGCACAGCAAGGACAGTCATCGCTCCGACCGCGCCGAGGCTGCGGCGCGGCTGCTCGAAGCTCAGGCCTGCGAAGTACCCGGCGTATGCGAAGAAGATGGCAGCGCCGGGGTTGAAGGGCGCAACCGCGAAGCCCACCAGCCCGATCCCCGTCGCGGCCGCGAGCCTCCGGAAGCCTTGCAGCCAGTAGCCGGCGACGTACAGCGGTAAGAAGACCGCCGTGCCGATGCCCGAGGCGATCCAGATCGACGCGCCGCTGAGGTCACCCAGCACGGGCGTCAGGAAGACGAACGAGACGTAGAGCACCCACACCCAAGGGATCCACCCGACCTCGGGATCGTCGGGGAACAGTCTCCAGCGTGGCCTCACCTGGGCAGGATAACGCGCTCCACCGGCGGGCGCCCCTGCCGACGAAGGTCTGCATGATAGGTGTCATGGGCTTCGGCTGATGGCGGGGACTGGTGACCGAGGCCGGCGCGAGCCAAGCCGAGGGTATGTCGCTTTCCCTGTCGCTTTCCTCGCTACTCTTCGCCTCTGCCCCTGGGGATACCGACGCCGAAGTCGTCCAGGCCGACCCCATCTCCGAACCCGACCGTCACCGCGACGTCGTGGCACCGGGGCCCAACCGGGACTACTCGATTCGGGTCAATCGCCGCGCCCGGGGTGTCGGCGTTGGGGTACGCCACGGCCTTTGGGGCCAGGGTTTTGGACAGTCGCTGCATTTCGACCTCCCCTTCGGCCGATGCGTCGGACAGTTCTTCGGGGCCCGCGTCGCGGGCACCTTCGTGCATGGCAAGGTCGACGGGGTCTACGACCCGGTGGCGTTCGGGACGGTCGGGTTATTCGCGCGCAGCCCGGTGATCGCGGGCGTCGTTCGAGGCTACCTCGGCGGTGGCGTGTCCTATGGCGCTCGCGTTCGGTCGGAGTTCCAGGAGCGTCGCCACTCCTTCGCCGTGGGCGGCTACTTGGGTCTCGAGGCCTTCGTCGCGCCACGCGTCTCGATCAGCGTCGAGTTCGGTGGTCAGGGACAGGTGGGGAACAACGGGCTCGACGGAGGTCGCTCGGTGATGGGCGGCGTCAACATCTGGCTCGGCGCGCTCGGTCGGCGGCGGCGCTGATCCTTCCCTCAGAAGCGGCCGGATAGCGAGAACCCGCGGACCTGCAGGTCGGGCTGCGCGGGCTCTCGCAGCGACAGCCCCAGCAAGACACCGCCGAAGAGGGCCCCCGAGACGGCCAGGGCCCCGCCTGCGACGCTCAGGCCCAGGGGGCAATCTTGGCCGAATACGGTCGCTCCGCCGCAGCCGATCGCCGCGGCGGCGCCGAGCCCCGAGACCGCCAGCATACCGATGCCGCGGCGACGGAACGCCCGCAGCTTCTTCGGGCTCTCGTCGATGGTTCCTCGGCCGACGGCGTAGGTGAGGCCGGCGGCGAACAAACCCAGGCTGCCCACGCCGAGCACGGCGCCGCTGGAGAACAGCGCGGTTCGTCCCCCACCGGAGAGCTTCGGGGTCGCCTTCTCATGCGACAGAGCCATCATCGTCGCGCCGCTCATCAGCCCGAAGGCTGCACCCGCCGTGAGGCCGCCGACGGCGGGCTTGGACGCCTCCTGGGGCGGAGGCAGGAAGGCGAGGGAGGACGCGAGGATGGTTGTGGCGAGCATGTTTCAGTCGTTTAGCCTGAGGCGCTGTACGTAGACGGCATTGTCACTCGACACCTGCCAGGTACCGTCGACGTCCAGACATAGTATCTCGGGGAGTCGACGAGGGACATTGGGCGCGTGACGTCTCCGTGCGCCGAGACTTCGCCGAAGTCGAGGTCACTGTGGTCGAACCTGAACACGACGTAGCCCTCGCCGTTCCACACCAGGCTGGTCCGTGACGCGGTGTCCATCGCATGCAGGGCACCGGGTCCGTGCCAGACGTCACGCCGAGGCCCGGCGCCGTCGTCGAGCTCGAACGCCCGCACCAGCACCCTCTGGTCGTTCGACCATGCGGCAAGCAGCACCTCGCCGTCGAACCCGAGCAACGCCCAGGGCTCGCGCGGGCCTGAAGGCCCCGTGAAGCGCGTTCCGTAGCGCGTCCATCGTCGGCCATCGCGCCTGGGGATCCGGATGCGGGCCGCGGGCGAGGGCAGGGCGAAGTCGCGACGATGGTCGACTCCGGCACGTGGGTGCTTCCAATGCGCGCTGCAGCGCCACGCAGAACGCGTACTGGTCCGAGTCCGGCGTCGCGGCGCAGCCTTCGAGGAGCTCTGGCGCGAGGTAACCGGGCGTGCCGGCGACTGCGTTGGATGGTGCGCTCGAGTCCGTCGTGGTTGGCGCCGGCGCCGCTAGCCCGAAGTCGATCACACAGACCCGCCCGTGCTCGCCCACGATGACGTTGGCCGGCTTGAAGTCTCCGTGCACGATGTCACACCGGTGCGCGCTCGAGAGGGCAGCGGCTGCATCCATGAACGCGTCGAGCACCGCGCGAAGCGAGCGCGGCGTGAGCAGCCATTCGCGGAGCGAGGCCCCGGCGACCAGCTCCATCACGACGGAGGCGCCCTCCGGGCTCACGCCCACGTCGTAGACCTCGACGATGTGAGGATCTTGGAGCTGCGCCAAGGTCTGGCCCTCGCTCTCCAGGCGAGCGGTCGACAGTCCGATGTCCCGGTGGAGCACCTTGATGGCGACCTTTCGCTCCAGGACCGGATCGTGTCCCGCGAACACGCTGCCCATGCCGCCTCGGCCGATGAACTCGACGGTCCTATAGCGCCCCACGCGGTCTCCGACGTTCAGATGCTCAGGTGCGCCGGCGTTCCAGCTGGAGATCAGCCTCGTGGGCCTCGCCGCGGAAACTGCAACCTGAGCCTCGGGCGCCCGTGGTTGGGGCTCAGCCTGGCTTGATGCAGGTTCCTGGGGTCGCTGGACGGGAGGCGACGCACTCTTCGGCCGCCCGATGGGCGGCGCGGGACCGAGGGGCGCACCCACCAGCGCGACGATGCCGAATCCTTCGGACATGGAGCCGGTGTATCAGATGGCGCCGAACCTGGTCATAGGCGTGGAGGCCGAGGTACGTGGCGTTCGGATCGCGGCCGCCGTGCGCCGGCCCGCCGGGTCGGCTTCACCTCCAAGCGTTGAACGTCTTCTTCAACATCGAGTGCGGCGGGCACCGATAGCGAGTCGACGTTTTCATCCTGACCGAATCATCGCCGTGGTCAACGCCCTGCGCGGGTTCGGGAAGCTCGAGACGACCGCCCCTCGAGCCACTCGTCGACTGCCTCGACATGCGACTCCCGTCCGGGCAGCTCGGCGAAGACCCTTCGAGCATCTCGGGCGGACAGGCGTGCATCGTCCCGCTGCCCATTCCCCCATAGCGCGCGGGCTAGGATGAACCGGCGCTCCGCCACGAGGCCGGGCGCCCCCCCGGTTTCGCTCACCGCGATCGAACGACGGAGATGATCCACGGCCGCCTCGAATCGCTCGGCGTCGAGGTCGAGCCCGCCGAGGCCGGCGTGACCCAGGCTCGTCTCCGGCGCGTCCTCCCCGAGCGCCGCCTCCGCGATGCTCAGCGACCGCTCATAGGCCTGACGCGCATCCTCGGGCCGTTCGTCCCACTCGAGCAGCAGCCCGAGGTTGTACAAGAGCGAAATGAGCTGCGAGTGTTCCGGGCCACGCTCGGCCTCGAGCTGGGCGATCGCCCGTTGCGAGTACGCGAGTGCCTTGGGGACGTCTTCGAGTGCCCCATATGCGTTCGCGAAGTTCGTCAGCAGCTTCCAGGGCACCTCACGGCCGGCGCCGACGTGGAGCGCTTCGATCCGCTCGTAGATCTCGACCGCGCCTTTGGGCTTGCCGAGCATCAGCTTGGCGATGCCGAGGGACATCAGCACCGGCGCAGTCTCGAGCGACGAGGCGCCGTGTATCCGCTGCTTGAGGTCGACCGCCCGCTCGAGGGTTGGTACCGCCGCCCGGAGATCTCCGCTCTCCAGCGCAACGTTGCCCAGCCCCGCCAGCGCGTTGGCGAGCCAGGGGTGTTCCGGATCGGCACTGTCGAGAACACTCACCGCGCGCTCGTACGCGTCTACGGCTTTGTCGAACCGACGGCGCTCGGCGTGGAGCGCCCCGATCGACGACCATAGGTTTCCCACCCGCGGATGTTGGGGCCCCCGCGCCTCCTGCATGAGTTCGATCGAGCGCTCGTAGGCCTCCAGCGCCTCGGGGTATCGCGCCATACCCAGCAGCACCACCCCGCGGCTATACTCCGCATCGGCGATCGACGGGTGGTTTCCCGGCAGGACGCGGCGACGGATGTCGAGCGCGCGCTCAGCCAACGTCAGTGCGGTCTGAGCATCCCCGAGTTCGTCGTGAACGGTGGAGAGGTTAGCGAGCTCGGACGCAATACGCGGATGGTCCGACGGCAGCAGAGACTCGAACATCTCCAACGCCCGCTCGAACTGGGCTTTTCCCCGCGCGTTGTCCCCCGACTCGCTATAGGCCGAACCCAACGCATTGGTCGTTACCGCGACCTGGAACGGGTCGGGTTTCGAGGACGAGGAGAGTGCCTCCAGCGTCTCACGCAGCAGTGCGATCGCCCGGGCGTACTCCCCCTCGTCCTTGTACAAGATGCCCTGCGCGCGCCAGGTCTGCGAGTCCAGCCCGGCCGCTGCGGGTCGGGAATGCATGGCCTGGGCATGAAACGCCCATTCGTGCCCCTCCAAGGGGCGCGCGAGGTCGTGTCCGACCACCGAGATGAGGACCTGGGCGGCCTCGAGCGCGACCTTGTCGTGGCCCTGTGCAACGGCGACCGCATACGCGTCGCGGAGCGTCACCTCCGCCCGGTCCGCCTGCCCGGCGTCCGCCTGGGCCCGCCCCAGTGCGAGTGTCGCTTCCGCGATCATGGGCGAATACGCGATGGCGTTCGCAGCCTCTACCGCCGCCGAGGCGGCGCGCACCGCCTCTGCCGGCCGGCCAAGCGTTCGCAACGCGGCGGCTGTCGCCACGCTCTTGCGGACCGACTCGACCGCCTCGGACAGCTCGGCGGGCTCTGGCTGCACGGCAGCGGCCATCCGCTCGAGGTTGGCACAGGCGGAGATCGGAGGCAGTTGGGCGATCGCTTCTAAGGTTCGCTCGATCACGGCAGCATCTGCGTCCGAAAGCACGAGGGTCAGGGCATCGAGTGCTTGGTGTCGGCGGTCGAGGCACAGGGCTACGCGAGGCCGAAGCCCGGCGGGGACGTCCGTAGGACTGGTGCATGCGCGGTCGCTAGCCTCGGCCCACGCCGCAGCGTAGCCGTCGAGCTGGGCCTCGACTTCGCCGAGAGACGTCAGAGCATAGGACACCGCCGAGCGCTCGAAGGCCGCGCGAACGGCTTCACGGCGTCTGGCGTCCCAGGCGGACCCGAGCGCTTCTGACGGGTCCGAGCAACCATTGCCGTCGGACATCGCCCGTGCTCCAGCGCCGCCGAGACCAACGAGCGCCACCGCGCCGATACCCATGGTGATGCGACGCCGCCGCGTCGCCGGATCGAACGCCAACGCGTCGAGCATCGCCCGCATCGAAGGCCAGCGCTGCTGCGCATCCTCGGAATACCCACGGCGCGCGATCTCCAGCAACCATCGCGGAGGCCGGAACCCGTCGAGGGGCTCTCCTGGCGGACGCTGCCCGCACAGCCCTTCCCACAACGACACGCCAAATGCGTACTGATCCGCCGCTTCGCTGACCTCGCCGTCACGTCGCTGCTCCGGGGCCACATATGCCGGCGTCCCCCCGCGCCCGTCGGTTTGCAACCCGTCGCGAAGATCCGTCGCACCGCCTGCGGTCGGGGCTTCGACAGCGCGCGCGAGCCCGAAGTCGAGCACCCGGACGCGCATCGCCGCCGCATCCTCCTGGACCATCACGTTCTGCGGCTTGAAGTCGCGGTGGACCAGGCCCGCCCTGTGTGCCGCGACGAGGGCTTCGCCTGCCTGCCGGTAGGCGTGCAGGACTTCGCGCCAGGTGCGACCCCGGGCGCGCTGCCACCGGTCGAGCCGCGTGCCATCGACGTACTCCATCACGATGAACATGCGGCCGCCGACTTCGCCAACCTCGTACACACCGACGACGTTCGGATGCTGGAGGCGGGCGATGGCCTTGGCCTCCCCGCGCATGCGAGCGATTGCCTCCGCGTCGATGTGGTCGCGGTGCAACTTGATCGCCACCGCCCGATCGAGGGCATTGTCGAAGGCGAGGTAGACTCGACCCATCGCCCCGGCGCCGAGCTCTCGGACGACCGTGAAGTGCTCGTCGACGCTTTGCCCGGGTCGCAACGGGGGCTCCACCTCGGGCGCATCGACCAAGGCTGCGATCAATCCTTCGGCCTCGCCGGCGGTGGGCTCCGCATAGAGATCGAGATCGTCCTCGGACGGGTCGACGCTGGACATCAGCCCCCCTTCAACGCCTGCTCGTCGACGAGCTGCTTCAGCCGCGCCTTGGCCCGTGCAAAGCGCTGCCGCATCCGAGCGGCGGAACGCTTCAGCTCGGCGTCGTCCAGGCTTTCGCCCTCACGCATCACCTGGGCGATGTCGATCCAAGACATTTGCCGTCCGATCCGTAGGATCAGGAGCTCTTGGTCTTGTGGATCGAGCCGCAGCCGCAGCCGCGCGACCGCGTCCTTGGTCTCGGTCCTCAGGAAAGTCCGCGTTCGGGTGCGAATCTCCGCAACCAGGTCGGCGGCCTTTTCATCACAGAGCGAGATCTCGCGGCGGCGGGCCTTGCTCCGCCGGACCATCCGAAGGGCGTTGCGGGCGACCACGTAGGCCCACGTTCGTAGGCTGGATGTCCACTCGAACCTGGGCAACCCCTTCCAGAGATTCTCCGAGAACAGACCGAACGCATCATCGGCGAGCGCCTCATCTTGGCAGGTGCTCACGAGAAACCCCATGAGCTCGGCGCCGTACGCTTCGAGGGCTGCCGCCGTCGCGGCGTCGTGCTCGCCCGCCGCACAGAGCTCGCGGATGCCTTCCTCCAGCCCCTTTCGCTGCTCCGCCGCCAGCACGTCTTCAGGCTATCGGGCCACCCCCATCCACGTCCAGTACGTGCGTTTTCCGCTACACTGTGGCCATCTCCGAGCCGCTCTCTGTTTTCGAGACGCGCTCGGAGAGTCGGCGTGGGCATGTCGGCGGTCGACCCCGCGTCGGTCGTGGAGCCGGCCACGGAGCCGCCCCCATCAATGTCACAGCTCACCAGCGCAAGCGTGATCGAAGCTGCCATGACAAGAGCCCGCCTCGCAGCCCGTCTCGGGCACCGACGGATCACGTGGTGCTTCCCCGTCATCCGCGCGCCCACTGAGCGTCGGCGATCTGGTCCAACCACGCGGTCAACATCGCCTGCTGATGGGGGCTGTCGGTCGCGCTGGCCAGCACTTGCACCGCGCTTCGGGTCAAGTCCTCGTCGAGCTCGGCGGCAATGATCTCCGACGCCACGCTCGATGCGATTGCGAGGTTCACTCGATCTCGGAGGGCCGCGTCAACCAGTCGCGCGGGCACATCGGGTCGTGAGATGTTCCCCAGGGCACGGAGCGCTCGATTGGCGACGAAGCCGTCGTGATCCGCGAGCATCTCCAGCAGGCGTGTCTCCGCCTCGGGTGCGTCGAGGAAACGCAGTGACTCGGCCGCGGCGGCGCGGAGCTGAGGGTCTTCTTCGTCGGTGAACGCGACCAGCGTGTGCAGGTCGCTTGTCCGTGCGGCGTTACCGAGTCCCGCGAGCGCTGCAGTCATGCGGCGACGGTCGGCGTCGGGCTCGAGCTCCGCACGAATCGTCTCGAGCAATGCGGCGCTGGCCATCGGATCCGCGGTCTCGATCTGCCGCGACATCGAACCCATCGGGTAGAGCAGGGCGGTGCGGGTGTCGTCGTCGTCTCGATCGAATGCCTCCGCGTGCAGCTGCATCACAAACGCGGCGGACTCGGAGGTCGGATGCTCGACGAAGGCCCAGCGCTGCACCCAGGTCGGGAAGTCCGGATCCACCTGCACGTCGGGGCGAGACTGAAGCTCGCGCATGACCCGTTGGGCTTGCATCGTGCCGGCGGAGGCGAGGATGTCGAACACCAGACGCCGGGCCTTGGGGGCTGATGCACTGTCGAACGCCTCCACCAGCTCGTCGGCGGTGTCGGGCCAGCCGCGCAGGCGTCCGACCGCGCGGACCATGAACCCCGGCTGCGGCGGCAGACCGCGCCCGGCAGACCGGACGGCGACCGCGATGTCGAAACCGGTCAACCCCCGGGAGAAGTTCCGTGCCAGCGTACGTGCGGAGCTGCTGGCGTCTGGTGGTGCGAGCGGGTCGAGTGCGTCCCACGCCGAGAGGTCCGGCGCCGGGCGGGGCTGTGCGCGCGACGAAGCGACGCGTTGTAGGTCGAGCCGGGTCTCCGAGGCGAGGAGTGTCTCGCCGGCATCCGCGACGACAACGGTGTCCAGTGCCGAGAGCATGCGGAGCGTGCCGCTTTCATCGAGTTCGAAGTCGGCCTCGCCATGGACCTCGGGGGTGCCTCCACCGACCTCGGCGTCCAGTCGAACCGACCGCCGTAGTCCTCGGTGAACGAGGAGACCATCGCGAACGTAGACGGCTTCGGCGGTGCCGTGGGTCGCCGGCACCACGGCCGAGGCTTCGCCGATGGGCGCGCGAAAGTCGAGCCGACCGACGAGGGCCGAGAGCATCCTACGAGCCAGCGGTGATGCGTTCTTCGGCACGTGGACCGCGAGCACGGCCCCCGTGGGATCCAACGACGCGATCACTTCCACGTCGGTGAGTTCCTCGAGCGGGCGGACGACCGTCGCGCCCATGAGTGTGAGCGAAGCGTTCTCGACCTCGGTCAGCGAGAGGCCGACCTTCGGCGCCCCCTCGGTGCCGTACCACCGCGCGACGAGTGTGCCCTCGAGCGTGATGCCGCCGAGCATGGGCGCAGCTTCGGGCATGAACGCCGGGCCACGAGCTTGAGTTTGGCTGTCCCAGGACACGCGATAGGTGTCTTGTTGTCCGGGTGCGTAGCGATCCGACACCGCGGAGGAGACCCGTTCGTACGCGTGTGTCTGAGCCGGCGCAGTGGCGGGCTGGCCACAGCCGAGGGCCAGGAAGAGGAGAGGACCAAGCAGGCGTCGCATGACTATTTCCACGCCACCATCGGGAGACTGACGTCCAGAGGTTTCATCAGCGGGAAGCTCACGGTGAGCCCCGACCAGGAGAACAAGGTGAAGGTCTCCTCGTGGAACAGGGCCTCGACGTAGAGCATTAGCTTGCCCGAGAGGGTGCCGAGGGCGACGTCGAGAGCGACGTCGAAGTCGAGGTTGGTGCTGGTGCCTGCCGCGTCGGTGTCGACTTGGGTGGTGAGGGACGTTTTCAGGGGTGCGCCCAGAGTGATCATATTGACCATGCCGCGAACGCCCGCGCTCGCGATGCCTCCAATGCCCACACCAACCTGTGCGAACCCGTGAAAGGCGAACGTGGGGTTGAGCGCACTCTTGATCCCGAACTTCGTCGTGCTCAGGTCGCAGCCCGGCGAGTTGAGCACGCCCTCGGCCCTGAACTCGACGCCGTACTCGGCCTCGGCCCAGGCTGAGCCGGTGAGCTGAAAGCCCATGATGTCGACGCTGAAGTTCGGCTGCGGCGTGGGGAAGCGCCCAGGAGAGTGCTTGATGGGCTCGGGTGCGTAGACCAGCGAGCCGCTTGGGCCGGAGCCGGGAAGCACGGATTGCCCCAGGACGGTCAGCGAGCGATCGAGCCGGAACGACTTGTTGCCGCCCTCGTTGAGTCGACCGCGCGCGTCGCCGCCGATGAGCTGAACGTTCTTGCCCCGAATCCAGCTCTCGACGTCGAAGCCCCCGCCCGCATTCCCGCCGAGCTCGCACACCGCATCGCCCATGCGCTTCGTCGCCTTGACCTCCCAGTCGAAGTTCGCCCTGTAGCCGGTCGCCAGCCACTTCTTGTCGCCCCAGCTGTCTTGTTCCTCGAACGATCGGCCGTAGCTGTCGACCTTCTTGCCGTTGCTGGTGGGGGTTGCGTAGGGGCGGAGCTTGGCTTCGGCCTTGGCCGCCTTCCGCTTCCGGTCCTTGATGGTCTGCTCGAGCGTCGCGAGCGTCGGATAGGTCACCGTGCCAGTCGCGGCGATCCTCTTCGGGGTGATCGAAGGTACCCAGTCGTTGCACTCGTTCTCGTAGTTCGCCTGCGTTTCGAGGTACGTCACCGTCTCGACAAAGCGCCGCTGGAACTCCATCGGCGACCAGTCGCAGACGCTGTGGTCGACATCCAGGCAGCTGATCTCGCCGGCCGCCATGCGGTCCCACTCCCGCTGGAGGAACTGCCCCAGGCGACAGCTGTGGGCTCCGATGCCTTCGCGCTCGCGTTTCGAGCCCACCTTCCAGCTCCTACAAATATCGACCTTTCCCGGGTTGGTCTTGGGGATCTTGCTCGCTTGGCTCGAAGGTGCCGCGAACAGGGTCGAGGCCGAGGCTCCGGCCTGGTTGAGCGCGCCCCGCTGCCCTCGTCGCTTCCGCTTGCGCTGGAGCCTCTGCTGGCGGCGGCTCTTCTTGGGCGTGCTCGCTTTGCTCGGGGCGACTGACTTCCGCTTCTGCTTCCGCGTCTTCGAACGCGGGGCGCCGGCGCTGTTCTTCAGCGCAAATCGGACGATCGCGTTGCTGGCGTAGGGGTCGACGACGGGGTCGTAGGGCAATATGCTCTCGCGCACCGGCCTGCGTTTCTTGGGATCCGTGGCCTCGATCTCCTCGGCGACTGCGTACGCCCATTCCTTGAGGAGCCGATTGAACTCGGCCTTGCGGCGCTCGAACTCCTCGAACTCCGCCTTCGAGACCGTCCGGTGCTCGTCGTACATGGCTTTGTGAAACGCGAACTCGCTCTTGTGGCCTCGTGGCCCGCACGCGCCCTTACAGCCGAACTGGTAGTGCCGGTTCCCTTCGACGAGCCGATCGATCAGAGCCTCACGGTCGGGAGTTGCGGGGAGGCGCTGCGGATTGCCGGAGGACAGCGAGCGACCGCCAGCCAAGACGATGCTGCGGATGATCGTGGCGTTGTCGAGCGCGAACATGGCGTTCTTCGGTGCCTTGCCCTTGCGCTGCTTGATCTGGTTTTGGAGAGGGGTGCCGTCCTTGCGCCGGAGCGTACGGTCGGCGATGCCCGGAGTGCCGCGCATGTACGCAAGGTCGAGCTGGCAGCGCCAGTCCCCCCGACAGGCCGCACTCGCGTCCGTGAAGCGGCCCCAGTCGTAAACCTGCTCGTAGGCGTACTCCTCGCAGCTCCCGACCTGGTCCCCATGGGTCTCCCAACTCTTGTTGCGGTGGGCGTTCTTTGCCTTGCCCGCGGAGCTCTCGACGACCGGTCCGGTGAGCTTCGTACGGCTCGCGATGCTGTTGGAACTCGGCCCGAGTCGAGTCCGCGCCGGAGCGGCGTAGGGGAACGCTTTGCCGGTGGTCAGCTCCTGCGGAATGGCGCTCTTGTTGGGGCGCAACATCTTGGCCGTCTTGGCCGCCTTGTATTCCGCGCTCGCGCGGAAGGCCTTGAACGCGCCCTCTACGTGGACACGGCACTCATCTCGGTGTTGTGCACACTTGTCGAGGTATCCCGTGCTCAAGCACTGCGACTTGGAAGGTGTTCCCTTGGCGCAGACCACCATGCCCGGCCGTTTAGCGCCGTTGGACGGTGTCCGAGGTCCGCGCTTGACGGTGGGCCCGGCTTGCGCGATGGCGACACCACCGAGGAGGCCGAGCGCGGTGAGGGCGAGGACTGGACCATTGGCATTGCGCATCTCTCAGGCCGATGCCGGTCGCAAAGCGTTGTGACAGCGGGCCGCGATTTTTTTTTCGGACCCCCAACTCGCGAGCCCGCGGTAGGAGCGCGTACCCAAGCAGGTCGAGCCCGAGAAGACCGCTCGCGCAGCGACTGCGAGGCTCGACGAGCGGCGCTTCTCAGGACCGCTCGACGCTTCGCGGAGATATCAGACCCGCGCTCCGTGTAGGTCGAGGCCGCACCAGTCCATGCGTTTATCCTTCATATCGATCCCGCGCTCCTACCCAGGAGCGAAAAATCC
>CAYGTG010000139.1:0-12158 GCA_964352485.1 uncultured Nannocystaceae bacterium
GGCCTTGAAGGCTTCGAACGGCTGCGCGCCGGACAGGAAGCGACCGTTGACGAAGAATGCCGGGGTACCCCGAGCGCCGAGCGTAGCGCCCTGCGCCTGCTGCTTCTTGATCTTGGCCTCGAGGTCCTTGTCCTTGAGGTCTTCCTTGAACTTGGCCATGTCGAGGCCAATCTCCGTCGCGTACTTCTCGATGTTCTCATCGGTGAGTGCGCGGGGATCTTGGAAGAGCTTGTCGTGCATCTCCCAGAACTTGCCCTGCTTTCCGGCGGCCTCGGAGGCCATCGCTGCCGGCATCGCACGGTTGTGCATCGGCAAGGGGTTCTGCTTGAAGATGATCCGGACGTCGTCTTTGTACGTCTCGGTGATTTTGGCGAGAGTCGGACCGACTCTCTTACAGAAGGGTCATTGATAGTCCGACCACTCGACGATGGTTACCTTGGCGTCGGCGGGGCCTTTGGCCGCGTCGTCGGGGGCAACCGCCACCTTGTAGGTGGCGCTCGGGTCGGGACGGCCCGGTTGAGGGCCTTTTGCTTTTGAGGGGGGCGCGGCGGGGCCTGCTTTGCCAATCTTGCCTTCAAGCTCACCGAGCTTGGCCAAGATGTTGTCCTGCTTCTGGTCGATCGCTGCGAGCTGCTCTTGCATCTGCGCGAAGGACCCGGACCCCTGACAACCCACAATCATGAGGGCTGCCATGGCGGCTGCGCCAAGCCCTGGGAGGCTCGGTCGTTTCCGTGTCATGTGAATGGTTTCTCCTGTTGGTAGTGCCGGAACGCCAAGCGGATGCCCGGCATCGACTCAACGGTTTGAGTCGGCGGACTATATCGATATTTTCCATCGACGGGGAACGGGCGTGACGAATGGTCCTGGCCGGGGCACCCTGGGCCTGTGGATGACCCGGACGCGCCCAAGCCGGCCCCTGCGGACCCTGTCACGCTTCATGAGACGGAGTCACTTCCGCCGGTTGTGGCTCGATTGGTGGTGGAGATCCGCTCCGACGGCAGCCGGACCATGGCGCGAGGAGCGCTTGAGGACGCGATCTCGGGACAGGACGTGGCGGTGGCGGTCGAGGCGGAGTCGCCGGCGGCGCTGTTGGGGAAGCTCACACGGAGCCTCGTCTCCCTGCCGTCGATGCTGCGTCCACGGACCGAGCGACCCGAAGCGCAGGAATCGTCCCGTCCCTCCCTGCGGAGCCTGGGGCGTCGGATCCGCCGCCGGATCACCCGGCGTCGATGAGCATCGCGAACGCGGTGTTCCCGAGGATGCAGGTCGAGGCGAGAAGCTCGAAGTTCACCGTGTCGTACGTGTCGCTGGCCAGGTGGTAGTGCGGGGTCGTGTCCCCATTCACAAACTCCTCGGTGAGCCCGACGGCCGCGAATCCGTAGGGGCGGAACGACACGTGGTCGGTGAATCCCGTGCCGGTCGAGTGCAGCGTGATGGGCTCGGCGAGTGAGGCGTTGGCGGCTTCGTAGATCTCAAACAGGCCTTCGTCGGCGCGCTCAAGCTCGATTGCGCGGTCACCGTCTTGGTCCCAGCCCATCTGGTCGATCGTGTGGACGGCCAGAACGTCCTCGCCTTCATCGACGAGATGGGCTGCGTAGGCCTCGCTGCCGACCAGGCCGACCTCTTCTTCGTCGAAGCCGACGAACAATATGTCGTGGCTGCGGCACTCGATCGCACCCAGGTAGCGGGCCAGCGCGAGGACGAAGGCCACGCCGGTCGCGTTGTCGTTGGCGCCGGGCGATCCGGGGACGCTGTCGAAGTGCGCGCCAACGACCAGCGTGCGCCCGTCAGGCTCGGTCGCCGGCAGCCGTCCGACGATATTGGTGCCCCCGGCGGCGTAGGCGTGACGTTCGACCTCGAGACCCAGCGCGGCGAACTCGGCGTCCAACCAGTCGGCGGTGGCGGCTCGGTTCGCGGGCGTAGACCGCTCGGGGAGGGTGATGCCGGGGGACAGCTCGGTGGCTCCGGTGAGGCGCGCGACGACCTCATCGATGTACGCGCGCAGCCACGCCGGGTCGGCGTCGGGGGCCGGCGCGCAGCGGGTGGAGCCCGTCGAGTCCGTGCCCGCGTCTGTCGTCTCCGTCTCGCCGGTGCTCGATGCATCCGCGGTCGTCTCGGCTTCGGAAGTACCGACAAGCCGACCAGAGCTCCCGGTGCTCGGCGAGGTCGTGCTCGAAGCCTCCGTCATCGCGAGCGGGGTGCCCGCGTCCTCGGCGTCTCCGCAAGCCACGCACAGGGCAGCGACGAGGGCATACGTGGTGCGCATGTCCTCAGGCTATGGTGACGCCTCGCACCGGGTCAACGGCGCGCCCCGCCATGTCGGAAACCACGGCCATCGTCATCACCCTCGTCCTGTACAAGGTGGCGCTGCTGGGCATTGGCATCGCCGCGCAGCGGCGGACGAGCGGGGCCGGGGACTTCTTCTTGGGCGGCCGCAGCCTCGGCCCGTGGGTGGCGGGGCTGTCGGCCTCCGCCTCGAGCAGCTCCGCCTGGTCGCTTCTGGGCGTCAGCGGGTTCGCGTATGCGAAGGGCATCAGCGCGCTGTGGCTCTTCCCCGCCTGCGTCGGCGGATTTTGGCTCAACTGGTATGTGCTCGCGCCCGCGCTGCGGCGACGAAGCCTCAGGGACGGGGCACTCACGGTCACCGAGATGCTCGCCGGTCCCCGGGACGCGCCCGGATCCCGTCTCATCCGGCGGGTGAGCACGGCGATCGTGTTGGTCTCGTTGATGGCGTACGTCGCCTCGCAGTTCCAAGGCGCAGGCAAGACCTTCGCGGAGACGTTCGCCATGCCCATGACCGAGGCCGTGCTGCTCGGCAGCGCGGTGGTGGTCGTGTACACGATGCTTGGCGGGGTCTTGGCCGTGAGCCTGACCGACACGCTGCAAGGCTTCGTGATGGCGCTCGCTTCGGTGATCCTGCCCGCCGCCGCCCTCATCGCGGTGGGCGGACCGGTTGCGCTGCTGGCCAGCCTCGCCCACATCGACGTGCCGGGATTCGCGAGCCTCACCCAGGGCATGCCCACGGCGGCGGCCTTCGGCTTCGTGTTTGGCCTGCTCGGCATCGGCTTGGGGTATCCAGGGCAGCCGCACGTGGTCAATCGCTTCATGGCGGTGCGGGATGACAAGGCGCTCCGTCAGGCCCGGGTGATCGCGATGGGGTGGGCGGTGGTGCTGTACACCGGGATGATCGTGCTGGGTCTGTGCGCGCGCTCCCTGCTGCCTTCACTCTCAGACGGTGAGGTCGCCTTCGTCGCCGCGGCCCGCCATCTGCTGCCACCAGTCGTCGCCGGGGTGGTGCTGGCCTCCGTGCTCTCGGCGATCATGTCGACGGCCGACTCTCAGCTCCTCGTCGCCGCATCCGCGGTGGTGCACGACCTACCCGACAAGGTGGACGACGATCCCAGGCGTATCGTCCGACGATCGCGAATCGTCGTCGCCGGTCTGAGCGCGGTCGCGGTGGGCGTGGCGCTGGTGGGGGACAAGTCGATCTTCGACAAGGTGTTGTTCGCGTGGACAGCGATGGGCGCTGCGTTCGGTCCCGTGCCTCTGGTGCACGTGCTGCGGGGCACGATTCGCTGGCGTCCGCGCCTCGCGGCGATCGTGCTGGGATTCGGCACGGCGGTGCTCGCCTACTCGGTCCCCGCGACCGCCCGTACGGCGTGGGAGCGCGTGGCTCCCTTCGCGCTGGCACTGGCCGTCGCGTGGTGGGGCGCGAGTTCGAGCCCCAGGCGTTGATCCGCCGACCGCCGAGCGCAGCGATCGCGTCTTCATTTCGCACCGGCGGGCGCGCGCCCGTGGCCGGGGTTGCGCGGCTGTGATATCTCCAGCCGATGCGCGTTGCTCTGGCTACGCACGGCTGCCGGCTCAACCAGTCGGAGACGGATGCGATGGAGGCGGCCCTGGTGGCGTCGGGGCACGACATCGCCGAGGGTCCCGAGGATGCCGAGGTGTTCGTGCTCAACTCGTGCACGATTACCCACCAAGCCGACGCGGACGCCCGGGCCCAGATCCGGCGAGCCAAGCGTCGCAACCCGGCGGTGCGGGTGCTCGTCACCGGGTGCTACGCGAACGCCGAGCCCGAGCTCATCGCCGCGATGCCCGAGGTGGACGCGGTCTTGGGCAACGGGGAGAAGGACGAGCTGCAGACGGTCCTCGAGGGGCTCACGCCGGCGCCGGGTGCCGAGCCGTCCGCGCCCTTTGTTCAAGTCACGGCGCTCAAGCGTCGCAAGAGCTTCACCGCGCTGACCGCTGCCACGCCGAGGCGGCGCACGCGTTCGTTGCTCAAGGTTCAAGACGGCTGCAACTACCGCTGCTCGTTCTGCATCGTCCCGCAGGTCCGCGGGGGCTCGCGCAGTCTCGCGGTCGCCGACGTGGTCTCGCAGGCCCGCGGCTTGGTCGAGGCCGGCGCGCCCGAGGTGGTCCTCACCGGGATCCACCTGGGCACGTTCGGACGAGACCTGCGGCCCAGGGTTCGGCTTGCCGATCTGGTCGCCGCGGTCCTTCCGGTTCTGGGAGATGCTCGGCTTCGCCTCAGCTCGCTCGATCCGCACGAAGTCGACGACGACCTCATCGCGCTGATGGCCGAGAACGCGCCTTCGCTGTGTCGCTACCTGCATCTTCCAGTACAGAGCGGGGACCCCGATGTGCTTCGCGCGATGCGCCGCGGTCACACGGCGGAAGACTTCGCGGAGCTCACCGCTAAACTCGCTGCGCGGGTCCCTGGGGTGGGGTTGGGCACCGATGTCATCGTCGGCTTTCCCGGGGAGTCGGATGCCGCCTTCGAGAACACCTACGCCCTGCTGCGGGATGCTCCGGTGGCCTACCACCACGTCTTCACGTACTCGATCCGCAAAGGCACGAGCGCGGCGAGCATGCCCGATCAGGTGCCGCCCGAGGTCAAGGCCGCCCGCAACAAGGCGCTGCGCGAGCTGTCCCACGCCCAGACCGAAGCCTTCTCGGAGCGGGCGGTGGGCGAGGTCGTGGACGCCGTCATCGAGCACGGTCGGCACGAGCACCCGATGGCGCTGGCCGACAACTACGTTCGGGTCCCGCTGGTCCGCGGGGACCTGCAGGTCGGGCAGCGGGGACGCATCACCGTGCTGCGCGAGGGCGACCGGCGCGTGGGCGTGGCATGAGCTTCGGGCTGCAGTTCACCGACAAGCCCCAGGTCCTCGCCGACCTCGACGCACCTGCTACGACGCGGCTGATCACCCGAGCTGATCGCAGCACTGCCTTTGACGAGGCGAGCACCGTGCTCGTCGAGGGCGACAACCTCGAGACGCTCAAGCTACTGCGTCCGGCGTACTTCGAGCGAACACAGCTCATCTACATGGACCCGCCCTACAACACCGGGCGTGACTTCGTGTATCGCGACCGCTTTGCCGAGACCCACGAGGCGTTCCTTCGTCGCACCGGGCAAGTCGACGACACCGGGACTCCGCTGCGAGCCAACCCACGCTCGGATGGCCGCTACCACTCCGCGTGGTTGGCGATGATGTACCCCCGGTTGTGGCACGCACGCTCGTTGCTGGCGCCTGAGGGGGTGCTGTGCGTGAGCATCGATGACCACGAGGTGCACCACCTGCGCCTTCTGCTCGATGAGATCTTTGGAGAGGATTGCTTCATCGCGCAGGTCGTCGTGGTGACCAACCGCGGCGGACGCGACTACCTGCGGATCGCGACCGGGCACGAGTACGTGCTGGTCTACGGTGCGACGCCCGACGCCCGGATTCGGGAGCTCCCCAAACCCCCACCCAAAGACGCGCTGCGCGACGCGGTGGGGCCCTACGTGCTGCGGGAGCTACGCAATCGCAACCCGCGGTTTCATCCGCAGAACCGGCCGAACCTGTTCTACCCGTTCTACGTCGACCCCTCCCGCGATGATGGCAACGGCGGACTCTGCGTGAGCCTGCAGCCGCGGCCTGGCTACGAGGTCGTGGTCGAGCCGCGCAACGCGGTGGGGGCGGGAAGCGTGTGGCGGTGGGGACAGCCGAAGGCCGCGGCGAACCTGGTGGTCGATGACCCCGTGGCCTCGCAGGTCGTGGCCAAGCGTCGCCGCGACGGCGGCTTCAACGTCTACGAGAAGCATCGCAAAGACACCGCCAAGGCCAAGGGGCTGTGGGACGAACCGCAGATGCGCACCGAGCAAGGTACGATCGACCTCCGCGAGGCCCTGGGCCAACCGGTGTTCGACCACCCCAAGCCCGTGGCCTTGGTGCAGCGCTGCGTGCAGCTGGCCACCGAGCCCGGGGACTTGGTGCTCGATCCGTTCGCGGGGTCGGGCACGACGGCCGAGGCGGTGGCGCGCGCCAATGAGGAGGACGAAGGGGGACGCTCCTGCGTGCTGGGACAGTGGCCCGAGCCGGTCGAACTCGCGGGCTTCGAGACGATCTGCGACGTCACGCGGGCACGGGTGTCTGCGCGATGCACAGGCGTCCGGGTGTTCTCGCTGGAGCCCTTCGAACCCCCTTCGGTCGGGACCTTGGCGGCGCTTCAGCACCCGCAGACGCAACGTCGCGAGATGTTCGACCCGTTCGCTCGTGGACTCGAGCGCGGGGTCGGGCTTCACGCTGCCCTCGAACAGCACGGAACCTGGACCGTGCTGCGCGACGGTGCCCGCGCGTTGGCGTGGTCTCGAAAGCCCGGGGACCCGGCGGCCCTCGATGATCTCGGCCTGCCCGAGGGCGCGGCTGTGGTGGTACCGGACGAGGCATGGTCCGACCCGCAGCGCGTGGCGCTGGCAGATCGTTTTCGCATCGAGTCTGCCTGATACGCTCCCCACCATGAGCGAGGTGTCGGCCGTCGCGGTGGGAGCTCGAGCTTCGCGAGCCTGTATCCGACGGGAGCGCAGGTGAGGCTGCGGTTCGAGCCGGGCCTGCCGCATCAACGGGAGGCAATCGAGGCCGTGCTCAAAGCGGTGGATCGGCCCGACGCTCAAGACGGCGGGATGCGTGTCGACGACCGCGGGGTCGTGGCGTTTGCGAATCCCTCGGGCCTCCCGGACCGCCTGGCGGTGGAGATGGAGACAGGCACGGGCAAGACCTACGTGTTCCTGCGCACCGCCCTCGAGCTCGCGACAAGCCACGGCGTGCGCAAGTTCGTGATCGTCGTCCCATCGGTCGCCATTCGTGAGGGCGTGTTGGCGACGCTGCGATCGACCCGGGAGCACTTCGCAGCGCTGTTTCCGGCGCTGTCCCCCCGCTTCTTTGCCTATCGCCGGGATCGGTTGGGCCGGCTGCGGCAGTTCGTGCGGGCCACAACGGTCGAGTTCATGGTGGTCACGATCGATGCCTTCACCAAGGACACCAATGTACTGCGGCGCCCTTGCGATACGTTTGGTGGACAGGCTCCGCTCGCAGCGCTGGCCGCAACCCGGCCCGTGGTGGTCATCGACGAGCCGCACCGGATGCAGACGGCGCTGCGGACCGAGGCCCTCGACGAACTCGCACCGGGGATGGTGTTGGCCTATGGCGCGACGCTGGGGCGATGGAGCGGCTCGGTGGTGCATCGCTTGACGCCCGCCCGTGCGCATGAACTCGGGCTCGTGAAGTCGATCGTCGTTCGCGGGGCGCAGGAGGGCGATGGTTACGCGTCGCAGATCCGCGACACCATCGCCGCGCACCTCGAGCGTGCAACGGCGCTTCGTGGTCGAGGCATCAAGGTGCTGTCGCTGTTCTTTCTGGACCGGGTCGCGGCCTACGCCGACGAGGATGGACTCGCTCGGGCCCTGTTCGACCAACACTTCGATGAACTCAAGCGAGGCGTCGAGGGGTTTGCACAACTGCCGGCCGCAGCGGTTCGATCCGCCTACTTCGCAACCCGGGCGGGTCGAGCGGTCGACACGAAGACCGGCCGCGCGGCGGCCGACGCGGAGGCGTACGAGCTCATCCTTCGCGACAAGCCGCGTCTGCTCTCGTTCGACGAGCCGGTTGCGTTCGTGTTCTCCCACTCGGCGCTCCGTGAAGGCTGGGACAACCCGAACGTGTTTCAGATCTGCACCCTGGGGCAGTCCGACTCGGCGGTCCGCAAGCGGCAGGAGATCGGCCGGGGGGTCCGGCTGTGCGTCGACCAGACGGGGCGGCGGGTCTGTGCGCGGAGCATCAACGTGCTGGAAGTGTTCGCGAACGACAGCTACGAGGGCTTCGTCGCCGGGCTGCAACGTGACGAGGGGCGGCCCGACTCGGAGCAGGCGCCGCTGCCCCAGCGAGCCCGCACGCGGGTTGAGCCGCCGCCCGCTACGGTCGTCGTTTGGCCTTCTTCCGAGCAGCTCATCGACCGGGCGGCGGCGGCCCTTCGAGACTTTCGGCCCGTGCCGGCGTCCTTGCGCCGCAACGTGCTCGAGCACGCGCTCGACCTGCTCTCCCGGCGCGGGTTGCCGCTGCGGCGCAGCACGGTGCTCGCCGTCCTGGAGGCGAGCGGGTGTGGGGACGGGCTCGCCTCCGATCCAGCGCGTGGCGGCAGGGCCATCGCCGACGCGCTCGAGGCTGCACTTCGACGCTGACGGCGGCCCTCAGGGGTCCGCTACGGTCCTTGGATGGCTCGCAGAATCGACTCGGGCGTCGCGGGCAGGCCCAGGGGCGCTTCGGATTGGCCAAACCCAGCCAGCGCGTGCCGCAGTGCCGTGACCACCCCGATCGCCAGCATGAAGGGCGGCTCGCCGACAGCCTTGCTGCCGTGCACGACGCCCGGTTGCGGGGCCTTGGGCAGCAGATCCACGCGCAGGTCCACAGGAACATCGCCCACGGCGGGAATCTTGTACGTGCTGGGCCCCGTCGTGATCGGGCTGCCGTCTTCACGGAAGAGAACCTCCTCGCAGGTCAACCACCCCACGCCCTGCACGAATCCGCCTTCGACCTGGCCGCGGTCGATCGTGGGGACGAGTGAGGTCCCGACGTCATGCAGGATGTCTGCTCGGGTCATGCGGTGCTCGCCGGTGAGCCCGTTGACTTCGACCTCGCACACGGCCGCACCGTACGCAAAGTAGAAGAAGGGGGTTCCCGACCCGGTGGCGTGGTCGTATCCCACGCCCGGCGTTGCGTAGAAACCGGTCGCGGACAGCGAGACGCGCTGCATCCACGCATTCTTGGCCACATCACGGAACGGCACGCTCTTGGCTGTCGGCGGATGTGTGACAACCCCGCCTTCGAATCGAAGCGCGTCGGCTTGGGATGCATCGAGTTCGAGCAAGCCGGCGGCGATCGGTCGCATGCGCTCGCGAAGCTCGATCGAGGCGGCGGCGACGGCTTGCCCGTTGAGGTCCGAGCCGCTGCTGGCAGCCGTGGCCGAGGTGTTGGGCACCTTGTCCGTTGCGGTCGTCATCACCCGAACGCTCTGGGGGGCGATGCCGAGCTCGTGTGCGCACACGGTGAGCATCTTGGTGTGCAGGCCTTGGCCCATCTCGGTTCCGCCGTGGTTGAGCTGGACCGTGCCGTCGGCGTAGACCAGCACCAGCGCACCGGCCTGGTTGAGGATGCTCTTGGTGAAGGAAATGCCGAACTTGATCGGCTGGTAGCCCAAGCCTCGCTTGACCCATCGCGAGCCTGCGTTGAAGGCTTCGATATCCGCCTTTCGCTGGGCGTAGTCGCTGCTGTCCATGAGCGACTCGTGAATGGTGCGCAGTCGGTTGTGCTCCGCGGGGACCTCTTGCCCATAGGGAGCCCGGTCCCGAGGCGCGGCGCCGTAGAAGTTGCGCGCCCGCAGCTGCGCCGGGTCGATCCCAAGCGTCCGCGCGCCGTGATTCATCGCTTCTTCGAGCACCACCATGCCCTGAGGTCCGCCAAAGCCCCGGAAGGCGGTGTTCGAGGGGCGGTGGGTGCGGCAGGCCAGCCCCTGAATACGGAGCGCGGGGACGAAGTATGCGTTGTCGAGGTGGAACAGCGCCCGATCGAGCACGGGCAGCGAGAGGTCGGCGGACCACCCCGCATCGGAGTACAGCTCGACCTTCAGCCCCGTGAGCCGGCCGTCCTCCTCAAAGCTCGCCTCGTAGCGGCCCAGGAAGGGGTGGCGCTTGCCGGTGATGCGCATGTCGGCGTCGCGGTCGAGCCACACCTTGCAAGCCTGCCCGGTGTGATGGACGCCCAGCGCGGCCATGCAGGCCATCGGGGTGGCCTGTGACTCCTTGCCGCCAAACCCTCCGCCCATGCGGGGCACTTCGCAAACCACCGCGTGCGCCCCCACGCCCAAGATCGTCGCGACCTCGTTCTGCACCTCGGTGGGATGCTGGGTCGAGCTGAGGACCGTGACGCAGCCGTTCTCCTGCGGAAAGGCGAGGGCAGCCTGGGTCTCCAGGTAGAAGTGGTCTTGCCCGCCCACCCGCACTTCGCCGCGCACGCAGACGTGCGCGTCCCGGAGCGCCGCATCCACATCACCACGCGCGATGACGTGCGGCGGCGCGAGATAGCTCTGTGCCTCGATCGCCGCATCGATGCTCTGCAGCGAGGGGAGGGCCTCGACCTCGACCTCGACCAGCGCTGCGGCGCGTTGTGCAGTCTCGAGATCGGCGGCGAACACCACGGCGACCGGTTGGCCGACGTAGTGAACGCTCGCCGAGGCGAGGAGTTCCTCGTCATGCACGATCGGCCCGATGAGGTTGGTGCCCGGGATGTCCTCGGAAAAGTAGACCGCCGCCACGCCGTCCATGACGCGGGCGGCCGTGGCGTCGCGCCGGGTGATGCGGCCGTGCGCCTGGGTGGAGGTGACGATCGCACCATGCAGGGCACCCGGTGGCAGCGGCCAGTCGTCGACGTAGCGGGCCTCTCCGGTGACGTGGCGAACGCCGCTCTCGTGCAGGGCGGGCTGATGCAGGGGCGAGCGGGGATTGCGTGGCTGCATCTTCATGCGGGAGAGCCTCCCAGCACGGTACCGCTGGGGCGGTCGCTGAGGCGGGGCATCGGCGTCCCGCGGACCTCGAGGTAGAAGCCGCGCATCAGGTTGGCGGCGACGGTGCTGCGGTACCAAGCGGATCCTCGGTGGTCACTCATCGGCGTGAAGTCCGACGCGATCGCAGCTGCACACGCCTCGAACGTGGCCTCGGCGAAGGGGCTCCCCACCGCGGCTGCTTCGGCGCCGTGGGCTCGGGCGGGTGTCGCCGCCATCCCGCCGTAGACGAAGCGGGCCTCGGTGATGACGTCGTGCTCGTCCAGTTCGACCCGCAGCGCGGCCGCGACCGCGCTAATATCCATCTCGCGCCTCTTGCTGACCTTGTACGAGGCGAAGCGTGCTGAGGCCTTTGGGGCATCGAACTCGACCCGGGCCAACAGCTCGCCGACCGCCAGAGCGGTCGTGCGATATCCGGTGAAGAAGTCGTCCGCGGCGATGGAGCGTTCTCCTCTCGCCCCCCTGGCGATGAAGGTGGCATTCAACGCGAGAAACACCGGCGCCAGATCGCCGATCGGCGACGCGTTGCAGAGATTGCCCCCCACCGTCGCGCTGTTCTTGATCTGCCGCGAGCCAAAGAACCGCAGCATCCGAGACAACGGCGGCAGCGCGTCGTCGGTGGCATCCTCGAGGTCGGCCAGCTTGACGCCAGCACCGACGTACCACCGGCTGCCCTGCACGTCGAGCGTGCGCAGCTCATCCAGCCCCTGCAGCGAGATCAGGGCTTCGAAGTGCGTGCCGTGCTTGGTGACGGCGAGCCCGAGGTCGGTCGCGCCTTGAACGAAACGATACGCCGGATGCGCCTCGAGGACCTCGAACAGCGCTTGCCACGAGGTCGGGATCCAAAACCGCTGCGAGCCGCGAACACCGTGGGTCCCGTAGTCGAGGGCGGGCTGAGGCGTGGCCTCCAAACGCAGCGCCTCGCTGAGACGGTCGGTGGGGCATAGCCCGGCGATCTCGCGGGTCGCGTCAAGGATCGGGCGGTACCCCGTGCAGCGACACAAGTTGCCGCACATCTGATCGTCGAGCTTCCAGTCCGCGTCGAGGTCGGGACGATGACAAGCCTCGAGCATGGACATCACGACGCCCGGTGTGCAGTAGCCACACTGTGAGCCGAGCGCATCAACCAGCGCGCGCTGAACCGGGTGCAGCCCTTCGTCGCCTGGTGCTTCCCGGAGCCCCTCGACGGTGAAAATTCGCTTGCCGTGCAGCAGCGGAACGAGCAGCAGGCAGCTGTTCACCGCTCGCCATCTCGGTCCGCCCGGAGCCTGCGCGTCGAGGAC
>CAYGTG010000140.1:0-12141 GCA_964352485.1 uncultured Nannocystaceae bacterium
GATGATCGCCATCAGCCGGGGCGATGCCTCGCCCTCGACCTTGGAGAGGTCGTCATCGGGGTCGATCGGCAACGACGTGGCCAGGTCGAGGTTGCTGTACTCGGCGAACGGGTCGTGCTCCGGATCGGCGGGCTCGTCGTCCTCCTCGTCTTCGGGCTCCTCGCCCCGGGCGCGTGGGCGACCCAAGGCCGCCACGAGATCTTCCAGGCTGGCTTCCTGCGGCTGGGCGCGCTCGGCTTCGGCCTTGGCGTCAGGCTCAGGCTCAGGCTCGGCCTCGGGCTCAGGCTCGGCCTCGGGCTCGAACGGCTCAGGCTCGGAAGGCTCTTGTGCGGGGTCAGACATCGCTGTCGGGCTCGGCGTCCGGCTCGGGCGCCTCCGGGGCCGGAGGGTCGTCGGGCGAGGACGCAGCCTCACCCGAAGCGGACGCTTCCGCAACCCCGGGTTTGGCCTTCCCAAAGCTGATGTTCTCGTCGTAGTCCGCAATGGCCTGTTTGGCCTCTTCAGGCGTGGCCTTGCGCTCGATCACGATGGCCCCGTTGGCCGTGTCCTGGTGCACGAAGATGACCCCGAGCTTGGTCAGCTCCAGCACGGACATCAGGGTCACGACCAGCATGGAGCGAAGCTCGGATTCGCTGTTCCAGGTCCGACCGAGGAACAGCCCTTCGAACTCCACCCGCTCCTGCTCAATGAGCATGGAGGTGAGCTGGTTCATGCGCTGCGCCACGGACACGGTCTCGAGGACCACGTCGTGGGACTTGTGAATCCGTGCGCGGTCCAGCACGCGGTTGTAGGCCTCCGCGAGCCGAAACAGGGTGAGCGGGGCAAGACCGGGATCGACGGGGGGGAGCTCGATTCGCCCTCCCCGACTGAACACGTCTCGCCCCTGAATCGGAAGCCCATCGAGGTCACTCGCCGCGGCCCGGTACTTCTGATACTCGAGCAGCCGCGCGATGAGTTCCTCGCGCGGGTCTGGCCCCTCGTCCTCGCTCTCGCCCTCGTCGCTGACCTCGCTGGGCTCGGTGGGAACGAGCTCGCGACTCTTGAGGTATGCGAGCGTGGCCGCCATTACGAGATAGTCCCCGGCCACCTCGAGGTCGAGGGCTTGCATGAACGCGAGGTACTCCAGGTACTTCTCGGTCACGAAGGAGATGGGGATGTCGAGGATGTCGAGTTCGTGCCGGCGGACCAGGTGCAGCAGCAGGTCGAGCGGACCTTCGAAGTCCGGCAGCTCGAGCAGCCACGAGCGGGCCTCGTTCACCGAACCCAGCATGGACGTCATGGGGGCGGCGGAGGGCACCGGAGTCACGGCCCGGTCTGCCTCGGGGGGAGTCGGGCTGCTCGGTGCCTCGAGGTTGGAACTGGGCGCCTCGTCGGGCTGCCCCGTGCTCGCATCGGGGGCAGGTTCCGAGTCCTCGGGCCCCGCTTGGGATGCAGGCGACGTCGAGGAGGCGTCGAGGCCAGACGCGACCGCGCCATCGTCAGCGCGCTCGGCTGGGGAGCGGACGTCTTCACTCCCACCATCCTCGGATGGCGGGTTCTGGTCGTCGGACGTGCTCACCGGGACGTAGGGGGTCTACAGAACAGCCCGGAAGACCAGGCTCGCCTGCCCCATGACGGGCCCGAGCAGATAACCCAGAACGCCCGAAAGTACGAGCACGATCAAGACAATCCCGCCGTAGCGCAGCAGGAAATCATCCACGGGCTCGAACCGGGGCCCGAATGCCCAGCTGAGCACCTTGCCTCCATCCAGCGGGTGGATCGGCAGGAGGTTGAACAGGAACAGCAGGACGTTGAGGCTGAAGAAAATCTCGAACGGCTTGAGCAGGGAGGCGGAGGAGGCGAAGACCCCGGCGGCCGACAGGCCTGCCACCACGGCAAGCGTGAGCCCAGCCTGAAGGAGGTTGGACACTGGACCCGCGAATGCGACGATCGCCATCCCGCCCCGCATCGTGATCTTGCGGGTGTAGTTGCGGGGATCGGTCTGGACCGGGCGGCCCCACCCGAACAGGAAGGCTGGGTTCATCACGCCCATGACCAGCGGAAGGATCAGGGTGCCGATCGGGTCCGCGTGGGCCATCGGGCTCAGCGTCAACCGCCCCTGCGCCTCCGGTGTGCCGTCCCCGAGTTTGTGCGCGGCAAACGCGTGGGCAAACTCGTGGATGGTCACCGAGAGGATCAGACAGATGACGACGAGTCCCGCCATCCGGAGTCGATTCGCGTCGAACGAAGGTCCAGCAAGCAGGGGCGTGAGGGTCAGCAGAGCGGCATTCACCGGAAAACTCGCGGGGTCCAGCGCACCGTCGCGGTGCGCGGGACCAAAGGTATCACCCTCGCGCACAGTGGGCTTGCCGCAATCGGGATTCATCCGCAAGGCGCGCAAAAGCCCGCCCGAGCGAAAAGCTCCAAGCGGGCTCGTGTTCGCGCCCGGCTCACACCGCGCGCGCCGCGAAGTTGCTCAGCAACTGTTGTCGTTGTTGGCCGTGCTGCCGCCGAAGGGCCCTTGCTTGATGCCAAGCGAGCACATGTCCTCGATCGTCGAGATGCACAGGCTGGGGTTGTTCGTCACCACACACTCGCCACCGATGAACAGGATGTCTCGGAGGCTGTCCGAGGCGATGTCCTTGAGGTTCGGGTTGAAGCGAATCTCGAAGTTCTCCTGGGTGCCGACCATGTTCTGCAGGCCGCTGATCGCCTCGAGACTGTCGTTCTCCCCGATGCTGAGCGAGACCGGGGTCTGCTCGATCAGGTTGAGCGTGTTGAAGTCCACCAGCGCCGCGTTCTCGGACACGGTCAGGGTGCCTCCGGGCATCAACGGGCCGTCCGTGATCGCGCCGATCGCCGTGATGTTGTCCAGCCCGGTGA
This sequence comes from uncultured Nannocystaceae bacterium, assembly GCA_964352485.1. Lineage (GTDB taxonomy): Bacteria > Myxococcota_A > Polyangia > Nannocystales > Nannocystaceae > CAJXVA01. The sequence goes on from CAYGTG010000140.1 coordinate 2,863, forward strand.
CGTCGGTCAGCAGATCGTTGCCAAACAGGGTCAAGTCGTGTCCGACGCTGTCCATGCATGACAGGAACGTGAGGCATTCGAAGTCGCTGTTTGCGACGGCGAGGCGCCCGGTCACGCTCGTGTAGCCGGCGATCTCCGCGGCCTCTTCGGCGTTGGTGATCGTCGGAGAGCCTTCGTAGACGCCCTTGTCACACGCGGGCGGCGGATCACACCCGAGACCCTCAATCGGCTCATCGGTCGTTCCGCCCGATGACTCGGCCGAGGTGTTGCTCGGGTCCGTATCCGTCGCGGGCTCGGTGGTGCTCGGGTCGGTTTCGGTCGCGTCCGTCGTTTCGGTGTCGTTGCCAGTGGTCGCAGACCCAGTCTCGGCTGATGCGGTTTCAGCCGGCGGGTCTTCGCTCGAGTCGCATCCCGGCAACAGGACTGCGGTGACGGCGAAGACCAGTGCGGTTCGCTCGGCGCGGGTGAGATTTGGTAGTTTCAAGATGGTGCCCTCCAGAATCACGCGGTGTGATCCGTGAATGGCAAGTTAGAATGCCCGCGTGTGCCCATGCAAGCGCTGATCCCCGATCTCGCGTGCTTTGCGCTATCGTAGTGGACCTCACGATATGTGGCTCCAGCCCCACCCTCTTGGTGGAGCGAACCCTAGATTCGTGACAAAAAACACGTAGCTCTTGCCAGCACGACGACCGTCCGCCTAGGCGCGGCCCTAGGCCCGCGGATGGTGCCGGTCGTACGCGGCCCGCACGTGGGCGTCGCTGACGTGCGTGTAGACCTGAGTCGTCGAGATGTCGGCGTGGCCGAGCAAAGCCTGGACCGAGCGAAGGTCCGCGCCTCCCTCCAGGAGGTGGGTCGCGAAGCTGTGCCGAAGCTTGTGTGGGGAGATCGCGCGATCGATGCCGGCGCACTGGGCGTGCTTTCTCAACCGCACCCATGCAGATTGGCGCCGAAGACGCTGTCCGCGAGAGCTGAGGAACACCCACGGCAACGACTGGGGACTCTTCCCGCGACACATCGCAGCGCGACCGTGCTCGAGCCACGCCCCGACGGCCGCAAGGGCCATGTCCCCTACGGGCACGACGCGCTGCTTGCTGCCCTTGCCGAGCACACGTGCGACGCCTTGGTCGAGGTGAAGCTGGTCACAGCGCAACTCGAGGGCTTCGGACACTCGGCACCCGGTCGCGTACATGAACTCGAGCAGCGCCGTGTCCCGAAGTCCAAGGACTGTGTCGACCCCCGGCGCGGCCAGCAGCGCGTCGATCTCGCGCCGCGACAACAACTGGGGGAGACGCCGAGCAAACTTGGGCAACGTCACCCCCTGGGTCGGGTCCGTCGGGACCCGGTTCTCGCGACGCAGATACTTGAACAATCCCCGCGCAACAACGAGGACCCTGGCCTGGGACCGCGCAGAGAGACCTCCATCGACCAAGCTCCCCACGTAGCGCAGCACCAAGGGTGTATCGACCCGCGTGGCACTGTCGACGCCCTGCTGCTCTGCGAACGAAACGAAGCGCCGAAGGTCCGAGGCGTAAGCACTGATCGTATTGAGGGCAAGCCCACGCTCGACCTTGAGGTGGTCGAGGTAGTCGTCGACGGCATCGTCGAGCGCAAGGGCCACAGGCTCGCTCACCCCTCGTGCAACGAGAGAGTCTCGCGCACGAGCTGAATCACCTGCGGCGCCTGGATCGGCTTGGTGATGTACGCGTTGGCACCCAGGGCGAGCGCGCGCTGGCGGTCCTCTTCGGCGCCCTCGGTGGTGATGATGATGATCGGGACGTTCCGGTACGCCTCATCGGCGCGCAGCCGCTTGACGAGCTTGAGCCCGTCGAGGATCGGCATGTTGATATCGGTGATGATGATGTCGAACTTCGTCCCGGCGATCCGCCGCAGCGCATCGACGCCATCATCCGCTTCCACCACTGTCAGCTCGCGAACGCGCGACAGCGCGAACACGATCATCTTGCGCATCGGGGGGCTGTCCTCCACGACCAACGCGTTGAGCTTTCGCTCCAACTTTCGGTCCTCAGTCATCGCAGGAGCGCCTCCACACCCGCCCGAGAGAATGGAACGTCTTGCGCGTGGGCCCGCATCCATGCGGCATCCAGCGCAGCACCCGACTCCGAAGACAGGAGCTCAAGCAAGGCAAAGTCATCATCCGTAAACTCCTTTTTTTGCGGCAGGAACTGGACCAACTCGATGACCCCGACGGTCACCAGACCTGACACGAGCGGGACGGCCATCGGAGCCGCGAGTTCGCGACGGGTGTCGGCCGATGCCTGCCACGATGTGGTGGCCAAAGCGGCGGCCCCCAGGGATCCTGCCTCGCTCAGCGTGCGCTGCGGCGGGCCTGCTTGGCCACGCTCTTGGCCTTCGGCCTCGCCTTCGAGACCTGTCCCCTCGAGGCTCAGCGGGAACAGCAAGGACCGCTCACGATCGATGCCGTGAAGCGCGAATCGACCCACGCCAACGAGGTTGAGCAGAATCTCAGTGGTGGAGCGAACGACGTCCTCGAGTGACACCGCATGTCGAAGCTGCTCGGCGGAAACCTGTCGAGCCGCGAGATGGTAGTGGGCGAGTTCGAGTTCCTCGAGTCTCTCGCGGTACCCACCGGCGTCCTTCTCGACGGTCCCTGCAAGTCGGCGCATTCGATCGCACTCAGCCTCGAGCTCGGAGATTCGCTGCCGAAGCTGCGCAACGACGGCACCTGGAACGTCCGCGCCGGATTCGGTTGCGGCGAGTTGCGAACGAAGCGCCTCGTTTTCGTGGATCAAATCGCGGACGAGTTCCTGTCCACGGTCGAAAAACTCAGCCAGGAACGCCTGTGTGCGCACCTCCAACGAGGTTCCGGGCGTGTCATCCCCACTCACGAAGCGACGATAACACAATGGGTCGCCAGCCCAGCCTCAACCGCGACCGCAAAACTCGAGCAACGCAGCCGGGAGTGCTTCGATCGGCACCACCTCATCGGCGAGGCCGGCTTCGATCACGGAGTACGGCATCCCGGGCATCACCGCCGACTCTGGATCTTCGGCGAGGACTCGCGCCCCGGACTCCTTCGCAACCCGGCAGCCTTCTCGACCATCGGACCCCATTCCAGTGAGGACGACCGTGCAAAGGTCGGCTCCATAGATAGCGGCGAGTGACTTGAACAGATGGTCTCCCGAGGGCGTGATCACGGGACCGGAGCGGCCGGGCTTCGGAGGCGGCACGATGCGCACCTGAACATCTCCTGCCGTGCCGATGACCTCGAGGTTCCCCGAACCTGGTGCGATGTAGACGGTCCCGGCCTGAACGAGCTGCCCATCGGCGGCTTCGACCACGCGCATCGAAACCAGTCGGTCGAGCCGGTCGGCAAACGCTTTGGTGAACCGAGCCGGCATGTGTTGCGCAATCAGCACGGCGGCCGGAAGGTCGGCAGGCAGGGCACAAAGGACCTGCTGAACGGCCGGCGGACCGCCGGTGGAGGCCGCCACGCCGATGACCCGTCGAGCCGGTGCCCCGGTGGGTGTCGCCTTGGCGCTGGGCGCTGGCTGCGGCGCGGGCTTCGGCCGATCGACGGTGGCCATCGACTTCACCCGCTCCCGTAAACGAACAACCTGCAGCTTGCGAACGATCTCGATCTTCTGGCGGAGGTCGTGCTCGATGTTTCGAATGTCCGGAGAGACCTCGCGGGTGGGTTTTGCGATGAAGTCGAGCGCCCCCAGCTCCAGCGCGCGGAACACATTCTCGCGTTGCGAGTACGACGAGACCACGAGGACCGGCGTGGGCTGCTTGCTCATCAGCAACCGCAGAAACGAGAAGCCGTCCATTTCGGGCATCTCGAGGTCGAGCGTGATCACGTCCGGCTTGAGGTTGAACGCCATCCGCAGCGCTTCCTTGCCGTTGATCGCCCGACCCACGACCTCGACCCCAGGCTGAGCCTGCAGCATCGAGGTGATGGTGCGCCGGTTGTAGGCGGAGTCATCCACCACAAGCGCGCGCAGTTTTTCGAGTTCGGGCATCGGGTTCGAGTGTCGGCTCTATAGAGGACGGCGATAGACCAGGTCGCGGGAGAGGTGCACGAGGTCGAAGCGTGTCGTGACGTTCAGCAAGCTCTCGGAGTGACCGAGCAGCAGGTAGCCACCAGGGTTGAGTGAATCATAGAACGCATCGACGATGCGTTGACGAGCTTCGGCGGACAGATACATCAGCACGTTGCGGCAGAAGATCGCGTCGCAGCGGCCCAGCACGCGGAATCGCTCGGTGGAAAGAAGATTCATTTGGCCGAAGGAACACAGGGCACGTACATCGTCGCGGACCGCGAACTTGCCCTCCTTCTCTCGAAAGTACTTGCGCTGAAAGTACTCCGTCGTAGATCGGAAGCTGGACGGCCCATATTGACCCCGTCGCGCGGTCGCGACGACCTTGCGTGAAATGTCGCTCCCGATCACCCGCAGCGTCCACTCGCGCAGTCGAGCGTCCTCTCGCAGAAGAATCGCAAGTGTGTACGCCTCCTCTCCCGTCGAGCAACCGGCGCTCCACACGGTCAGCTGTCTTCGTCCGTCGTCTCGAGCGATGAGATCAGGAAGCACCTCCAGCCGAAACGCATCGAGCTGGTACTGCTCACGAAACAAGTACGTCTCGTGCGTGGTGAGCTGTTCGATCAGCGTCTCCAGCTCCGCGGGGCCCCCAGGATCGTAGCGAAGGTAGTGATAGTAATCCCGCGCCATTCGCAGTCCGAGCGCCTCCAGCCGCGGACCGATCCGACGCTCGAGGAAGAATGTCGAATCCAAACCGTGGGACAGCCCGCATGTATCCCCCACCAGTTCCTGGATGAGTCGAGCCTCCTCCGGCGTCATGGCGGGGCGGGACTCATCCGCAAGCCCCCAACCTGGGGTGGTGTAGCGACGCCGACGCGTCACGACGGGAGTCCTTGGACACTCTCAATCGAACGAGCCAGGACCTCGCGGACCAACCGGTCTTCCTCGTGTTCGAGGGCGAGCCGTAGCGACGCCAGCGCCGTCGTGTCGCCGCGCTGCTCCAACACTTCGGCGGCCGTCCACCGGATGTCCCATCGATCATGCCCCAAGAGCCCCAGCAGCGCAGCGGTCGCACGGTGCGCTGCGAAGCTGCTCAGGGCCCGGGCTGCTGCCTTGACCACCTCCCAGTCGGCCGAAGTGCACAGACTCATCAACATGGTGAGGTCCTGGTCGAGTGCGGAGTTGCCCAGGCCGGCGATCGCTGCAACGACGACCGAGGGCACCGGTTCCTCCGAGATGATCGCCCGCAGTCGGGCAAGAGCGACCGGGTTGTCGAGTTCGACCAGCGCCTGCACGGCGGCGGTACGGACTTGCGGGGAGTCGTCCGAGGTGGCGGAGAGCAATGACGCGACGGCTGCGGGTGCGTTTGCCAGGCTGCGACATGCCGCGGCCCTGACCTGAGGCTCTTCGTCGGCGAGGGCGAATGACAACGCTCCGACGCCCTCGTGTTCCCCCTCCAGCTGCCCAATCGCGAGGGCGGCCGCGATGCGGACGCCGACATCCGCAGAACCCATCATCGACACCAAGCGCGCCGCGTCACGCGGAGACCCCAGCGCCCCGACCACGCGACACAGATTCCGAGCAAGATCCCCCATGTCGGGCCAGTGCGTGCCCACGATCATCGCGACCTCGGTCCCTGCGGCGTCGCCGACCCGGCGCAACACCGTTGCCATCGCCTCGGCCGCGGCCTCTCCCCGGCGCCCCGCCTCGGCCATCGCCCGATAGAGTTCGGGCAGCGCCGCGCGCGTCCCCACGCTTGCGAGCGCCTCGGCGGCCGCAAGCGCGATGTCCTCGTCGGAATCGGACAACCCCAGGGCCAACAGATCCAGCGAGGCCTCATCGATGGCCGCGGGATCGATGGCACCCAAGAGGCGGAGCAAGTGCTCGGGACGAGCCCGGGAATTCTGTGCGTCAGCCTCACGAAGCACCTGGCCGACCGTGGGTCCGGCTGCCGCCACGAAGCCGAAGGCCAGTTCGTGAACCTGGGAATCCTCCATCGCTTCGAGCACAGGCCCGGCCGCATCGACGTCACGGGCCCACGTGGCGAGCTCAATCGCGGCGCGGCAGACGGTCAGGTCGTGGTGAAGGACGAGTTCACGGACGTTGGCGCGGGCAGCACGGCTCACCCGCGCGAGCGCGGCGGGAACCAACCACGGCTTGTGCTGATCCAAGTCGCTGCCCAGCTTCGACAATCCGAGCACGGCCGCAGCGCGAACGCCCCCCATCGGGTCCTCCAGCGCGCGAACCAAGGGAGAGAGCGCAGCCGGACTGCGGCTGTGCCCCAAGAGCAGCGCGACCGGCTTGCGGGTGAACGGATCTTCGAACAAGCGCTCGAGTTCCTCGATTGCGACCTCCGCTTCCATCGCGTGGAGCGCGTCGAGAACGTGGACGACGAGCATCTGAGACCCTTCTCGAAGCGCATTGCGCAGTGCCTGCGACGCCTCGGGTCCACCCAACTGGCCCAGGGCGGACGCAGCGGATGCACGAAGGTTCGGGTCCTCGCTCTGCCTGGCGAGCAGGGCCGCACATCGTGGGACAGCGGAACGGTCGCCAAGCACCCCGAGCAGGTCGACCAGCAGGCGCGGAGACACACCGGGCCGCTCGAGCCGCGCGATGACGGCGACGGTCGACAGCGGCGCCATCGCGACCAGCACCTCATGACACGCCGCGCGGCCCTCGAGTTGATCCGGAGACAGCAGCCCGTCGAGCAAGACCTCGGCCAGCGGCGCCATCACCTCGGTGCGGTCGCGATCGTCTGCGACGGCGTCCTTGAGCTTGGAGACCCCCTCTTTGCGCTCTCGCCAGCTGGGGGCACTGAGCATTGCGACGAAGCTCGGGTACGGGTTTGGCAACGAGCTCATGCCCGGGCCTCCCGTCGCCCCATCGTGTGCATGAGCGCGGTGAACGAGCGCTCCAGCGCCGCCGTGGCATCCGTGGCGTCGCCTCGGGCAGCGAAGACCTGTTTGAGAAGATCACGGGCGACCTCGAGGTCCTCGGACAGGGCCCTGCGAGCCTCGGACACGGTCGAAGTGTCTGCGATGCGATCGCCGTTGTACAAGACAACATCCGCGACGATCAGGGTCGCGAGGTCCTCGGCGGACTCATCCTGCATACGCGCATCGGCGACCTCATAGACCGCCTCGGTCGCCTCATCCTCGGCCGCGCTGTCGCAGGGGGGCAGCTCGATCTGGAGATGGCGGGCGAGCTTCTGCGGGAGCATGTCCCCAAGATGGTGGAGCTCGACATAGTCGTCGGCCCCATACAGGCGAGCCGGACGGCGCTTGTAGGATGTCTTGCGAAAGACCGAGGCCACGAGGACAATCACCTCAGCGCCGCGCCCGTGCGAAACCGCCTCTTCCCGCGCAAGCTCGACGAGTTCGTAGCCGGGGCGCCTGGGGAGCGCCACGTCCACAACGAGCGCCGCATAGCGACGGGCCCGCAGAGCCCGTGACGCAGCGTCTCCATCCCGAACCGTGTCGACCTCGAACCCGCGGGCCTCGAGAACGTGGGTCACGGCGCGTGCGACCGAGGGACGCTCGTGAGCGAACAGGACGATGCTCACGCCTCGGTGTCCTTCTCCACTCCAGACTCGGGCCCAGGCCATGCCTCGGACTCGGCCGCAGAATCGCGGTCCGAAGGGCTGGGCGGTGGCGCCGGAAGGCTCTGCACCCGGTGGTCGAGGAGCGCATCGAGGTTGACCACGAACACCATCTCCTTGTCGCTGCGAAACACTCCCGAGAAGAACTCCGGACCGCCCGGCCCCCCGGGACGAAGCATCGAGGGTGCCGGCCGAAGCGCGCCTGCGGGCACACGGAGTTCCCCGACGATCTGATCGACACGCAGCCCGACGATGCGACCCCGAACCGAAACGATGATCAGCTTTCGCAGCCGGATGACCGCGGGATCACGCTCGCCCTGCTGAGCTCCAAAGCGCTTGCGTAGATCGACGACGGGAATGACGACCCCACGCAGGGCGATGACCCCTTCGACGAGACCCGGTGCATGAGGGACGGGCCGGACCGGGTAGGGCCGAGCCTGAATCACCTCTTTGATGCGCATGATGTCGATGCCGTAGACATCGTCACCCACATGAAAGCCGGCGAGCTTCAGGACGTCGTCGTCAACCTCGTCGGTGGTTTTCCAACCCTCGCGCGCCATCGACTGGCCCACGCTGAGCCGCCGTAGCATGACGGGGTCCGCAGATTTCGGCTTCCGACCGCTCATGCCCGCCCTCCGCGGCCCGTGGCTCGACGAACGCCTTGCGCCAGGAAATCAGCGGGTGACAGCAGCGTGCCCAAGTCCAAGATGATGATGATTCGGCCCTCCCATCGGGCGAGTGCCCGAATGAAGTCACCGCGGGCTCCCCCCAGGGCGCCGGGTGCCTCCTCGAGGTTCTCCGGTGCAATCGACATCACGCCGACCACCTCATCGACCAACATCCCGGTCTGCTCCCCCCCGTGGCGCACGATGATAACCCGCGCCTCGCGTGCCTTGGTGCACTGCCCGAGCCGCAAGCGCGTCGCCAGGTCGACGATGGGAATGACCACCCCGCGGACGTTGCCAATCCCAAGGACAAACTCTGCCGTTCGTGGGACCGGTGTCGTGTACATCGGCTTGGAGATTTCGCCGATCTGCGCGATCGGGATGCCGTACGTCTCCTCTCCAACCCGAAAGACGACATGCTGCTGCAGGTCGACTCGAACGACGCGTGCGTAGCCGTGCTCGTAGTCCTCCTCGGTCGCAAACGCATCCCCGGACTGCACCATCTGGTCCCAGATGTCCTCGTTGGGTTCAGGCATGCGCGGCCTCCGAGGTGCCCACGGGGGTGGGCGTGAGTCCCGAGTCGGCGGGACCGCCGTCGGTGCGTCCCAGAGCCTCCTCCACCAGCACCGAGACGTCCAGCAGCAGCACCGTCCGGCCGCCGCCGAGTTCGGTCGCGCCCGCGATGCCGGGAACGCCTCGCAGGGCTCGTCCCAGTGGCTTGATGACCACGTCTTGCTGCCCCAGCAGTTCGTCGACCACGATGCCCACCCGGTGCTGCGCCAACCCGACGATGACCACATAGATCCGAGCCGGGTCCAAATATCGATAGCTCGTCTTCAGCTCGAAGATTCTCGACAGATGCAGAATCGGGAGCGTCTTGCCACGCAGCGAGACGACCTCATGCCCTTCGACGGTCTCGATATCGGCCTCGCTGACCATGATCGACTCGAGCACCGAGTTGAGCGGGATGCAGAACGTCTGACGCGCGGTCTCGATC
>CAYGTG010000141.1:0-4956 GCA_964352485.1 uncultured Nannocystaceae bacterium
AAGGCTCAGCCACGAAAGCGCTTGCTCCTGTCGTCGGAAAGTCGACATCAGCCGTGCTGGTCGCAAGCGTGGGGGAGCCGAAGAAGTACAGCTCACCTTCTAGAGCACATCTCATAACCTCGCCACGCCATCTCACTGGTCTTTGGGCCCGATGGCGTTGTCGCGAAACCTTGCAGTACCCCGGTACAGCGGCGGCTCCGCTCCTAACCATCAGCCCCAAATCCTTCGCGAGCCGGCGCGTCGAGGTTATGAGATGTGCTCTAGTCTGAAAGGGGAACCTCTTGGTTCCCCTCGCTTTGGCAGCCAGGCTGCCTCCGCTCACCCCTCCGAGGTCGGGCTGCGCCCTCGCTCCGCTCACCCCTCCGAGGTCGGGCTGCGCCCTCGCTCCGCTCATCCCTTCGGGGCTCACTTCTCTGCCCGCGGAGGTTGTGATCTGTGCTCGAGTGTCCTGAGTCGCCCGATAGACTCCCGCTTCGTTTCTCAGCTCGGACGCCGCTCTTGCGCACCCGCTCGATGAGACTCAGCAACGTTGAAGCATTGAAGCGACTGCGTGGCGGGCTTTCTCTCGCTCACGCCTTGCCGTGGCAGTGCTTGAACTTCTTTCCGCTGCCGCAGTGGCACTGCGCGTTTCGGCCGAGCTTGGGCGTGTCGCGCTCGAACGGCGTGGGGACCCCGTCGCCTTCGGCGGCCTCGGAATCCGGCGCGGACGGTCGATGCTTCGCGCGGGCCGGCGCCCAGTGGGCGTAGAGCGAGGAGGCGAGAGTGCCCAGCGCCGCGGTCCACTTGGCTCGCATTGCGTCCGTGTGCATGCCGGCCCCGGCCTCGCCGACGCGATCGAGCTCGCCTGCCAGCAACGCCAGCGGCATGAGCCGCCGCATCGAGTCGGTATCTGCGGCCCAGGTCGCATCGCTGCGGGCGGTTTGAAAGTAGCCGCGGCACCATTGGGCGACGGCAACCCGGTCCTCGGTGTCGGGACCCACGGCTTCGTCCATCCGCAGGAGCGCATCCAGCTCCCGATACGCCCCCAGCACCTGCTGGAGAAAGGCCCGCGCGTCGGCCTCGTCTTCGAAGCGGGCGTCGTCGGTCAGCGTGAGCAGCCACTCGGAGGGGTGGGGCGCCGCAGGGGCGCTGGCCAGGGCCGTGAGGGCGCCCAGGACCTCGGGGACGGTCTTGTGGGGCGCGACCCGCTGCAACAGGCGGCCCAACTCGCCAAGATCCAGAGAAGGACGGTCATCCACGCCTTCACGGTAGCAGGGGGAGGACTCCGCCGGGTGGACCAGTGCGGGCCCTCGACGGGGCCCAGGGGTCAGGGCTACTCTGCCCCGCGCACGGCGAACAACGTCCCCTGGGACGCTCGTCGGCGGAGCACCCCCATGGGCCGCAACTTCGAGAACCGAAAGCAAGCGATCTTCAAGCGTGGCGCCGCCAACAACAAGGCGTTCACGCGTGCCACTCGCCAGGTCACCATGGCGGTCAAGGCTGGTGGAGGAGACCCCGAGACCAACCCGACGCTGCGTCGCGCGATCCAAAACGCGAACGCGGTCAACATGCCCAAGGACCGCGTCACCTCGGCGATCGAAAAAGCGCTGGGACTGAACGACACCGACAACTACGAAGAAGCGATCTACGAGGGCTACGGTCCGCACGGGGTCGCGATCATCGTCGACACGGCGACCGACAACGTCACCCGCACCGTGGCCAACGTCCGCAACGCCTTCAAGAAGGGCAACGGCAACTTGGGGACCGAGGGCTCGGTGTCCTTCATGTTCGACCGGCTCGGAACCTTCCGGCTCAACCCGGAGGGCCTCGACCGCGAGGGGATGGAGCTCGAACTGATCGACCACGGCCTCGACGAGATGCTCGAGGGCACGGGCGAGGATGGCTCCGAGCAGGTGATCCTGCGGTGCGCCTTCGAGGACTTTGGCTCGCTACAGTCTGCGCTCGAGGAGCGGAAGATCGAGCCGGTGAGTTCCGGGTTCGAGTGGATCCCCAAGACGACGACCGAGCTCAGCGACGAGCAGATGGACGAGGTCCTCAAGCTGATCGCGCGGCTCGAGGACGACGACGACGTCCAGACGGTGTTCCACAACGTCGAGTGAGGCGTCAGGCTTTGCTCAGTGCCGCGCAGCCCACAGCGCCCAACACGGTGAGCACGGTGCACGCGGTGATCGCCGCGACCGCGCTGGGCAGCACGGCGAGTCCGGCCCCCATGGCCAGCAGCGCGAGCGCGACCAAGGTGTTGCTCGAGGCGACGAACTGGGTTCGGAGCTCGCCCTGTGCGAGGTCTACGATGTACGTCTTGCGGCCAACGCGAACGCCGACGTAGCCGAGGCTGAACACGAAGTAGAGGCCGGCCCATGCCGACGGTGTGGTGCTTGGCGCCAGCATCTGCAGTGCGAGGACGCCCAGGGCTGCGAGCGCTGCGAGCGCACCGCCGGCGGCCATGCAGCCCCGCCCGGAACGATCGGCGAGGCGTCCCCATCGTCCGGCGGACACGAACGACGCCGCGCCGCCGGCGAGCACGAACGCGGCGAGCGTTTGCAGCGTCGAGGCTCCATCGCGCCCGAGGCTGACGATGAACGGCCCTCCCAGTGCCGAGGCGGCCAGCAGCGTCCGCACCAGCACGAATCGGCGCAGGCGGGAGTCGGCCAGCGCTTCGCGCAGGGAGGCTCGATCCTTGGTCTCGGCGGGGACCTTGTCTTCACGGACGCGGAGCAGAGCGATCGCGGCCAAGCTGAACCCGACACTCGCCGCGCCTACGACAAGCGCGAGAATGCCGACGGATTCTGGATGTGTAGAGAAGAGGCTCGCTGAAGCGCCACCGAGCCCGACGAGGCCAGCGATGCTGGTGGCTCGGCCGGTAACCTGTCCTCGATTGCCCTTGGGGATCGCGCGAGCGAGCACGTCCTTGTTGGCCAGCGAGGCGAAGGCCCGACCGAGGCTGAGCACGCCGAGCGCCACGACCACGGATGCCCCGGCAGCGAAGCCGCGCAGGCTGAAGCTGAGTAGTGCGATCGCGAGGGCGGCTGCGGCTTGGACCCCGAGCGCCGCGATCGCCACTCGCTTGCGGGGCTCCACGGTTTGGACCCATGGGGCGATGAACACCTGCGGGAGCATGCTCAGGCTCTCGCGGATCGGGACCAGCAGACCGAGCATGCCGGCGGGGGCACCTGCCGAGAGCATCAGCCACGCAACGGTGGTCTTGGCGTCACACAGAAGGTCGGCCAGCTTGACCGACGCCTTGGAGACGACGAGCCACCGGGCATTGGACGAGGTGGGACGCTCGGTCATGACGCGCGGCGAGAGCCTACGCGGTCTCGGCTTGAAGCGGCAGCTCGGCCACGTTGTCGGGCGCGGGCTTGGGCTTGCGCGCCCGCTTCTTGGGCGGCATGCGGCGGGGCTTGGCGGGGCGCAGCTCGATGCCTGCCAGCGCCTCGGACAACTCGGTGTTGTCGGTGGCGTAGACCCGGGCATACCCCAGTCCCCGCTCGGCGGACGTCCGGAGCGCTCCGTAGGCCTCCGCATGAAAGGTTCGGGCTTCCCGCAGGGCGAGCTCGGCGGCCGCGAGTGCCTCCGCGGCCGCATCGACCGTGGTGGCCTGTTCGCGAAGCGTGACCGCGTTGATCCCGGGAAACTCGACCTCGGGGAGCTGGGCCTCGAACACCTCGAGCAGCTTCACAATAGGCTCAGGGACGATGTTGGGGTCGTTCACAGGTTGACTGATATCATGTTCAGTGCAACCGTCCAAGAAACCGTCAGGGCCGCGTACGGTCGAACCCTCAGCCTTGGGGGGCCGACGCAGCGCGGTGGCACGAGGCGCAGGTCCCCAGCAGGTCTCCCATGAGCGATGTGCGGCCGTCGAGCTCCGACACCACGTGGGCTCGACGGGCGATCGCCCGCGCGCGATCGCAGCGCAGCCCGTGCTCGACGTCTGCCAGATCCTGGTCAACACAGGAGGGCAAGAGCACGAACAACGTGGTGCCTTCGACCCAGCGGTCCTTGTCGGGAACGATCAGGCTGTCCCACATGCGCTGGGTCGCCCAATCGTGCACCCCCATGGCATCGGCTTCGGTCGAGCCCAGTGGGGGCGCCGGGCCGCGCTCGAGCGTCTTGGCGACGCTTTGTTGGACGCCGGTGCTCACGTGGCAGTCCCCGCAGGCCCGGGCGATGTGCGCCAGGGCGACGGCGGCCTGGGCATCGGTCTCGTGGCTCGCGAGTGCTTCGGCCTGGGTGCGGATGCTGGCCAGCGGGTCCAACCACACCCCGGGGGTGCTGGGCTCGGGCTGCAGGGAGGCCACGAACTCGGTCGCCGCGGCCCGAACGGCGTCGGATTGCCCGCGTGAGGCCTGCTCGCGCAGCGTGGAGGTCGCCTCGAGCAGCGCATGCATCTGGGCGACGGTGGCGACGTCCGTGGCGACGGCAGCCGGCTCGACGTTGTCCGGTGGCGGCGCGGCCGGCGTCCAGTCCGATTGCACCGCGGGCGGATGCGAACAGGAGAGCGCACTCAGGAGGACGACGGCCGAGAGGACGAGACGCACCCCAGGATCATGCAGGGCGTGCGCGAGCCTCGTCCGGCAACGCTTGCGCCTGGCTCTACTGGCACCGCAGGTGGACGTCGACGACCTCGCCGAACTTGGTCTCCTCGCCCTGTCGGTACTCGAACGCGGCGCGTTCGCGTCCGCAGCTGCCCATCGCGTCGCACTGGGACCGCGTCGTGAAGCCGAGGTCGATGGAGACAACGGTGGTCTGGGTCAGCGGACGAAGCTCGTCGTAGGCCCCGATGCGGTCGTCGTCGAGGTCGCTCCACAAAACCAGCTCGGCGAAGCGTTCGTCGTTGGCGTCGATCGTGCCGTCGAGGTTGGAGTCGAGCTCGGCGAGGGCGGCGAATCCGTGCTTTGCGAAGCCCCCGCTTCGCATCGCGGTCGCGCTGCCGAACAGCTCGGCGCCGCTTTGGAT
>CAYGTG010000141.1:4966-12039 GCA_964352485.1 uncultured Nannocystaceae bacterium
CATCGCCATCGCGGTCGAGGGCGAGCCAGGGCGCGGTGGGCCACGCGGTGTTGGTGCAGGTGCCGTTGCTCGAGAGATCGAAGGTTGCGGCTGCGACAGGCGCAAACTCGACCGGGCCGCGCTCGAAGTTGAGAACGAGCGGGGTGATGTCCTCGCACTCCTGCGCTTCGGTCACATCGAGCATGAACTGCTCGCCGTCGTACTTGCAGTACTCGGAGTAGCAGCCGTCGTCGAAGTTCTCTCCGGGGACACATGCATCCTCCTGCTTGGTGCATGGGGTCCAGTACTCTTCTTCGTCTGCGAGCAGGCACTGCTGGTGGCCGAGCTCTCCCGCTTCGGTCTCGCACGCGTAGGCCTGGGCTGCTCGTTCGATGTCGCACGGGAAAGCGACCTGTCCCTCGCCCCAGTCGTAGTCGGGCTGGGCGTGGGCTTGTTGTGGGTCCTCTTCGATCCCAGCGATCTCCCCGTCGCATGCCGCCATGCCCAGGGTGGGAAGAAGTGCCAGGACACAGATGAGACGGAGTTGCCGAGCCACGTCTGGGTACACTGCAGGGCTGGTGCCAACTCTCCCCGCGGCTCATCGCGGCGCTTAGGGGCCCGCTGTTCGGCAGAGCCTGACATCGCTGTCGAGGCCCAGGTCACGAATGTCAGGATTGCTGCGAACGCCGCACGGGGACACCTTCGCCCGGCCTCGACGGACACGTTCGATCGACGGATCTGTGCCGGGCCATCACCGAGCCGGAGGCCGTCGGAGCCGAGGTTCGGGAGCAGCTGATCGAGCTCGCTGCGATCGTCTGCAGCGAGTGACGGGCTCAGCGGCGCTTGTGGCCCCGGGGGGGTCTTCGCCCGCTCTCCCGGCCAGGGACGCGGGTGCGTCCATGCTCGACCTTGTCGATGATCTTCGGCGGACCGGGAACGAGCTGCACGACGGCCCCGTCGAACGGCACGACGCTGGGCAGCCCCATTTCGGTCGCAAGCTCAGCGTGGGCGGTCATGTGCCGCTCCTCGCCATGCACGGGAACGATGGAGGCAGGCTGGGCGAGCTCGTAGACCCGGCGGAGCTCGGGGCGCCCGGGATGGCCGGACACGTGCACAAACTCTTCCTTTTCGCTGACGACCTCCACGCCCCGAGAGCGCAGCTGGGAGTGCAGTCGCTCGACGCCGTCTTCGTTGCCAGGGATGATCTTGGACGAGAACAAGACGAGGTCGCCGCGCTCGAATCTGATATCGCGGTGGTCGTCGCGGGAGATGCGGTCCATCGCCGAGCCGGGCTCGCCCTGGGTCCCGGTGCAGATCAGCATGAGCTTGCTGGGCGGGAGATAGCCGAAGTCGCGCACCTCGATCTCGGTCTCGGGCTCGCCGAGGTACTCGGTCTCCCGAGCACAGCCGACCATGCGCCGCAGCGACCGCCCCAGCAGGACCGGATGCCGCTCGAGATGCGCAGCCATTTTGATGAAGGTGTCGATGCGCGCGATGTTGCTGCTGAAGCACGCGACGGCGATGCGGCCGGACTTGACGCGCTCGAGCCGCTGGACGAGGGCGTCGCGCAGCTCGGCCTCGCTGCGGCTGGAGACGTCCTTGGTGGCATTGGTGGAGTCGGAGATGGCGGCGACGATGTTGCGATCCGCAGCCTTCGCGAGCGCGGTGAGGTCGGTGGCGGGCCCGACGAGGGGATCGGGGTCGAGCTTGAAGTCTCCGGTATGCAGGACCGTGCCGACGGGGGTCCCGACGAGGATCGCCTGGGACTCGACCGTGGAGTGCGTGACGTCGACGAACTCGAGGGTGAAGGGGCCGAGCTCCAGCGAGGTGTTGCAATCGATGATGCGGAGATCCAGATCCCCTTCGATGTCGGCCTCCCCGATCTTCCGGCGGAGCACGGCCGCCGCAAACGGGGTGGCGTAGACGGGGCACTGCAGCTGATCCCACAGGTGCACCACGGCGCCGAGGTGGTCCTCGTGCGCGTGGGTGATCACCAGCGCCTCGAGCTGCTTGCGTCGCTTGTGGGCGAAGCGCACGTTCGGCATCAGCACGTGGGTGACGCCGTTCTCCTGCTCGAAGGTGATGCCGCAATCGATCATCAACCACCGGCCGTCGTGGCCGTAGAGGTTGAGGTTCATGCCGATCTCACCCGACCCGCCCAGCGGGACGAAGAACAGCTCACGGGGACCGGGTTCGCGCACCGGGCAGTCCTAGCACGAGTGGCGGCGCGCGACGGCGCGGTGCAGGCGCTGCGGCTAGCGCCGCTGCGCTGAAGTCCGGCGCGGACTTTGGGTGCGAGGGACTACGGTGCGTCGGGGTAGGGGTCGACGAACTCCGCGATGTGGGCGGTGTAGTCGTCGTCCTCGATGGCGACGGTGCCCTCGGTGCCCGCAAACTCGCCGATGATGAAGGTGATGTCCTTGGGCACGCCAGCGGCCTCGTAAGCCGCGATGTCCGTGTCGGCGTTGCCGTAGAACGCAACCGGGGACCACCCGAAGTCGCTGAGCAGTCGGGACCCCCACGCGCTCTTGTACTCGACGGCGCTGCTGCCCACCGCGAGCGAGTTTGCGCTGATCAGCGGACCGGCGGGGTAGTCGTGGGTGTCCAGCCAGGCCCGGGTCTCGTTGCGCAGCACGTGGGGGCGCGCGGTCATGTAGACGACGGTGTAGCCTTTGGATGCCCACGTCTGCATGAGCTCGGCAGCAGCACCTTTTTGCAGTGGATCGTAGGCACCATCACCGACCTGCATGAAGAGCTCCTCGTCGCTGGCGGTGAGCGTGCCGTCGATGTCGGCGAGGACGAAGGGCGAGCCCGGCTCGAGCAGCCAGGTGTAGTGCGGTGCACAGCTCTGGTCGGCCTCGAGCACGGAGTACAGGGGCTGGGCGTTGTTGTTGGACAGCGCGGCGCCGGGGAAGCTGTAGCCGCCGTCCTCGGCGGTACTCTGGCGGTCGAGCTGGGCCCAGGACTCCCCGTCGTAGCGCCACAGGCTGACCGCTTCCGCGGCGAGGCCGGCCCGGTCGAGCCCGGTGTCGTTTTGGGTTCGGGCCTTTTCCCCCTCGTAGGCGATCGCTTCACCGACGGGCTCCGCGTTGGTCTGGGTGGTGTAGGCGTAGGGTCCGGCGGGGTTGCCCAGCAGGTCCGACGCCACGTCTTTGAGGCGGGGGTTGTCCGTGGCGATGGTTTCGGCGCCCGGATTGTCGAAGCCGTTGCCCTCGGTTTCGAACGGAAAGCTCGAGCCCGGGGCGCAGTCGAGCAGGACCGGGTCGTACTCGGCCGGCGGGGGATCTCCGGTCGACGAGTCGTCGGCGCCGGTGGAGGTCTGTGGGTTGTCGGTGGTCGAGCCCGGGTCACCCGTGCTCGATTCGGCAACGCCGGTGGTGCCGGAGGTCGCGGCGGATGTGGAGCCGTCGCTCGGATCGGCCGAGGTGTCGTCGGAGGGACAGGCACAAA
Organism: uncultured Nannocystaceae bacterium; assembly: GCA_964352485.1. Classification (GTDB taxonomy): domain Bacteria; phylum Myxococcota_A; class Polyangia; order Nannocystales; family Nannocystaceae; genus CAJXVA01. Next base: position 8,396 of record CAYGTG010000141.1, read on the forward strand.
GAGCGAGAAGGAGACCGGGGAGCAGCGACCGCATCGGGACAGAGTTTGCCACGGTCGAGGGGCAGATGCTCACGCGATGACAGCCCGGCTGCCGGCGTACGCCCATAGTGCTGATCGACGTGGTCCCGGCGGCTCAGGGCTTCAATTCCCGGTGAGCGCGACTCTGAATGGTGAGGCGTGCCGCGATGCCGCGGAGGCCTGTGTCCCTGGGGACGGCGGCCAGTCGCCCCATAGCTCCCGCGCCCGCTTGGCAAATCCCGGGTCCTGTTGAAACACGATGCTCGTCAAGGACCAGGTCGTCGTAGCGCTGACCGCAGTTGACTCGATGCGATGCGACAAGCTTCTCGCTGAGCGCGGCGCCGCAGTCCGAAGAGCAGCATCAGCAGGCCCGACACCGCCAACGGCGTCGGGCCGGAGCTCGCCCGGCACCCGCAGCCGCCGTCAATGCCTGGCTCGGGGTCCGCGGTGTCACCCGCGCGGGATCCCGGGCCGATGCCCCTGGGTTCTTTGCCGGATGGGTCTTCGTCGGTGGAAGGCCAGCAGTTCTCAGAATCCCACTCGTCTCCCCAATCGCCGGCCAGCACCACATCGCATCGGTACGGGACCCCATCGCAGACCTCGGCTAGCCTCGCCTCGACGTCATAGTCCTCGATGGGCCCGAGCGGACCTTCGAGCTCTTGGCAGAACTCCCGCTCGTCTTGGGCTCCGCTCGTGCGATCGGTTCGGGTGACGGTCACGCACGCCAACCCCGACCGGTCACTCCACGATCCCAAGTCCAGTGCCGTGTTGAACCCGGCGGTCGCAGGATGTGAGGCGAGCTCCACGAACCCGCGGGCCTCCGCCCGGGCGTGCCTGCTTCCGCAGGTGCCCTCCAGGTCAGTGCAGTCCGCCTTGATGTCGAACGTCGGATACGCCCCGTCGCAGCAGACCAACCCTGACTTCGAGATCGTCTCCACGATGGTGTACTGGGTCCGCACCTCAACCGCTTCCCAGTCAACAACCGTCGGCGCCTCGTCCGAGACCGAAAACGACCACAGCGTCTCAAACTCGATGGCCTCACCCAAGAACCGTGTCTCGGCCGAGCTGCGCATGGCTTCGTTGTCCACAAACAGCCGAACCTCGTATGTGACCTCCGGGGACAGGATCGCTTCGGCCCGCCACGCGACAGACTGACCCGCGGGGTCGAGGCTCTCCACCGCGCCGGGGACCGGATTCCCGTCAGAGTCGATGACGTTGACCTCGAGGAACGAGATGGCCGCATCGGCTTGCTCTCCGAAGAGGTCGAGCGAGATCGGGAGCGGAAGGACGGCTCCCAGGGCGATGAGTTCGGCTGCCGGGGGCTGCGCCGTCCAGCCGACGTGGTCGTCGTACACCTGGTCGCATGCCTCAGGCTCCTCAACTTCGACCCCCGCCGCGGCTGCGCTCCGACCCAGCGAGACGAGCCCAACCGCAGCGAGCCAACTCCAATGCTTCAACCAGACAGGCATCGAACCGGCGGGCATGCAATCGTTGCGCCACCCAGAGCCGCAACGGTTCCGGGTGCGTCGTCGCGGGGACCATGACACGAGTGTCGGCTTCGGGCGGCTGTCGCGGGCTCGAGCCCGATCGCACTCGCGAACATGCGCAGAGGGTGAAGGCTGACAATCAGGAGTCCCCGGGTGCCCAATCGCGCGCAGGCGAGCACGTGGAAAGCCCTCGACAGCGACGACATACGCCTACATGTCTGGACCGGCGATGTGGCTTCGATGTCGCTCGTTCTGGGTGGATGCGATGTCCGTTGCCCCACCGCGGCCAGCGTCGCCGGAGCCTGTCGCCGAGGATCCGCCCAGCCCAGCGGATGCTGGGGGCAAGCCAGGTGCCACCGGAGCGACGCCCTGCCCAAAGGGGGCCGCGCGTGTGCATCATCCGCCTCGACGACCACATGGCGGAGGCGACGAGCTGTTTGGATGCCGCACTGGAGATGCAAGCGGTGCTTGCCGATTGGTCGGCGCGGTTGATGACCGAAGATCTGCCGAGCTGGGTCTGAGCTGAAGACGGCATGTCAGGATGAGGGGCCCCCCTGTTGAGCCCGAATGCCGACCCGACAGCACGCAGAAACTACAGTCTCTGAGTTCATCGGCAGGCCATGCGGGAGCCTTCTGGCAGTCCCGATGGGGGAGGCCGACGAGATCATAGTCCTGTACGCGCTGGTCGACGATCGTTGGCACCGCATGTTCGTGGACGCTGAGGTGTTCTTTGTGGCGGAGTGCGAACCGGACCCGGCCGACGACCTCGAGGCCGGGTATGGGCATCTCGCTCTTGCGGCGGAGCTGGGCATGCTCGGGCAGGTGATCGAAGACTTCTCGTTTCGCAACGGGGTGCTGAATGTTCGCTTCGCAGGCGGCGTTGCGCTGAGCGTTTGGGAGGCCGAGAACGGAGCGATGGCGCTTCAGATCGAGCCTGCGCGCAGGTTGAGGTCCTGATGGTCGAGGACAACGAGGCGTTCGCCCAGGTGGTGTCGGAGCAGTTCCTCTCGTTGCACGCGGTCACCGTGGCGGGGTCGGTGAATGAGAGAATCGAAGCGCTCGATGTCGACGATGCGCTGCTCCGTGGGCAAACGATGAGTCCCCGGCCTGGAACGCCACGCGGTGCTTTCCGCTCGAGCCCGATCCCGACCAGGCGGGTGAGCCGTGTACGGTCGAGCGCAGCGGAGCCTCAGGCACCGTTGCCGCAAAGAACCCGTCAGTCGGCCGGCTCGATGCGGGCGCGCCAGATTCCGTGGCGTTCGCCCGTCCGGTCGAGCACGAAGTAGAGCCAGTCGTCTTCGAGCACGGCCGGCATTCGTCGTGTGCGTGCGAGGGAGAGGTTCTGGTTGAAGAGGCTGAGGTCGGTGAGGACTTCTCGGTCCAGCAGGTGCTCTTCCCCGTTCCCGGCCAGCAACCACAGCTCACCGATGAGCCCTTCCTCGTAGTTGCGAGTTGTTACCCAGCTTCCGCTTGTCAGCATCAGAGGATCCCACACCTCGGACCAAACCGTCTCCCGGTTGGTGCCGCCATAGGCAAATCGAACGAGGTTGGCGTGGGTGCCAGGGTACGGCTCTCCTGGGTTCGCAGAAGGAGCGCTGCCGTCGATTTGTTCGACGGACCAATACGCGTCCTCGTCTGCCCACATGTAGCGATTCTGGACTCCGTCACGGCCTCGAAGGAGCGGGGAAGTATCGCCGACGGAGAAGCTGTGAAGGGCCCCGTACCGAGGGCCTCCGGTCCAAAGCAGCAGGCTTCCGTCCGCGCCACCAGCTGCGACGGAGAAGGCACCATCGACGCGCACCTGCGAGAGGTCGGCGTAGAACGTGAGCTCGGTTCGATTCCAGTCGGAGTCGATCGCCGCGACGCCGCCGTCCCCCAGGTAGACGCTTCTCAGCTCCATCCCAGCACCGATGACGACCTCTGCGTCGGTTTGACGATCCCAGAGCCGAGGCTCCGGGTCGGGTGGGCGAGGGGACACCGAGGGATCGGGGCGTGGCCACCACACGAAGAAGCGTCGGTTTGACGAAACCGTGAACTCGTATGCAGCCTCCCGCAGGGTCCGGCGAGCTGCGGTCGCAACATCGATCTCCACGATCTCCCAACCATCGAGCGTCAGGACCGTGTCCACTGTTTCTCCAC
>CAYGTG010000142.1:0-11978 GCA_964352485.1 uncultured Nannocystaceae bacterium
TGCCGGAGCCCGTTTCGCTTGGCGACGAGTCCTTCGACGCCGAGCAGATGCAGCTGATCGAGAAGGCACAGAAGGCCGACAAGAAGGGGGGCAAGCGGGCGATCGATGCGTGGCGCGACGCCGTCAACAAGATGCCCGACAAGGTGTTCCCTCGGGCGCGCCTCAAGCAGCTCTACGTCGACAACAACAAGTGGAGCAACGTCGCCGACCTGCTGAAAGACCAGATCAAGAACACTCCGGATGACCAGCTCGAGGAGAAAGTCGCGCTGCACTGGGAGCTGGTCGAGCTGTATCGTGAGCGATTGCGGCAGCCAGGCTTGGTGGTCACGACGCTAGGCGGCCTCGAGAAGCTGCTCGACTCGGCAGGAGAGACCGAGCAGCTGCTCAAGGTGGTCCAAGAGCAGCAGAGTCAGTTCGAGTCGATGAAGCGTTGGCCGGATCTGATCGGCCGTATTCGCCGCCGAGCCGAACTCGTTCAGGACATGGACGCCCGCAAAGACCTGCACTTGCAGGCCGGCGCGCTGTTCCTGGAGAAGTTCAACAACCAGGCCGAGGCCATCAAGAGCTACGAGGCCGTGCTCGAGTGCGACGAGTACGATCCCACTGCGATCGGCAAGCTCAAGGAGCTGTATCAGCGCCGGCGCGACTGGGAGAAGATGCTCGCGGTCCAGCAGAAGGAGCTTGCGCTCATCGAAGACCCCGAGGAGCGCAAAGCGCAGCTCCTCGAGGTTGCCCGGGTTGCGGGACAGAAGATCAAGAAGCCGGCCATCTCCATCGAGCTGTGGTCGCAAGTTCTCGAGAGCGACCCCGACAACGTCGAGGCACTCGAGAACCTCGAGCACATGCAAGAGCGGGAGAAGAACTGGCCCGCGCTTTCGGGCACGCTCGAGCGCCTCATCGAGGTGACGGCCGATCCGACCAAGAAGTCGCAGTACCTGGTCAAGCTGGGCCTGCTGTACGCGGACAAGGTCAAAGACAACACGGCTGCTATCCGCACATGGGAAGCGCTGCACGAGATCGAGCCCGACAACCGTCGCGCACAGGACCAGCTCAAGAAGCTCTACGTCGCCGAAGGCGATATGGATGCGCTCGAGCAGTTCTACGCAAAGCAGGACAAGTGGGCCGAGTTCATCCGCGTTCTCGAGCGCGAGTCGGACACCGCGGAAGGGGATCGGAAGGTTGAGCTTCAGCTCAAGATCGCCGCGCTGTATCGGGACAAGATCGGCAAGCCCGATCGCGCGGTTCGGGCGCTCGAGAAGTCCTTGGCTGATGGCGACAACCTCACCGTCGCCGAGAGGCTGATCGAGCTCTATGAAGAAGCTGGCGACGAGCGTCATCTGGCCCGTCCGCTGCGCATCAAGCTCGACAACGAGGAAGACGCGGAGGCTCGCCAAGGGCTGCTCAGGCGCTTGGCGGACCTGTCCGAGCGCATCGCTCACGAGCCAGAAGAGGCGTTCGCCTACTACCAAAAAGCTCTCGATGAGGACCACACGGCCACGGATGCCCGTGAGCATCTGGAGCGGTTGGCGGAGACGACCAACCAGTGGCAGCCGCTCGCGCAGTCGCTGGAGTTGGCGATCAAGGAGTACGGCGAGTCGACCGACAGTCTGCCGCTGCGGCTGAAGCTGGCCGAGATCAACGAGCAGCACATGGCTGATCTCGACGCGGCGCTTGCGGTGAACCAGGCGATCGTGGAGATCGATGCTGAAGAGCCCACCGCTCTGGCATCGCTTGAGCGTCTGTACTTGGCGCTGGGGCGTGAGGAAGACCTGCTTGCTGTCCTCGATACGAAGCTGTCGCTGTCCTCTGACGAGGACGAGAAGCGGGCCACGCAGACCCGTATCGGCTCGATCCACGAGCAGCTCGGACACCACGACAAGGCCATCGAGGCCTACAGCGCAGTGCTGGATTCGGGCGTCGAGGACCCAGAGGTCCTGTCGGCTCTCGACCGCATCTACAGCAACCTCGAGCGTTGGGAAGACCTTTCCGGCGTTCTCGAGCGCGAGCTGAGCGTCGCCTCTGAGGAGGATGCCGACGCGCGCGCGGAGTACCTGCTGCGTCTCGGCGTCATCATGCAGGATCGGCTCGAGAAGCCGGAGGAAGCCGTCGAGCTCTACCGTCAGGTTCTCGAGATCGATCCGGCCAGCGACTCGGCGCGAGATCGACTCGAAGGTTGGCTCGAGCTCCCACAGGCCGACGAAGACACGGGCGAGGTCGCCGAAGAATCGGAGGAGCGCGCCGCGCTTCGCGTGAAGGTTGCTGGGATCCTGTTGCCGATCTACGAGGCGATGGAAGCCCACGCCGAGCAGGTTCAGTGCCTGCAGATCCAAGCGGACGCCGCGGAAGACAGCCAGTCTCGCGTTGACCTGCTGCTTCGAATCGGTGAGCTGCTCTCGCATTCGATGGCGGACAGCACGCGAGCCTTTGACGTGTACGCCCGGGCTTTCCGCGAACAGCCCAACAACGAAGTTGCAGCGCAGTCGCTCGAGAACATCGCCACGGTCGAAGACCGGTGGCAGGACTTCGCCGACCTCCACGAAGAGGCGGTCTCGAAGGATCTGGAGAGCGGTCTCATGCGCCGGTTGTTGACGCGTCTCGCCACGCTCTACGATCAGCAGCTTGGCGACAGCCAAAAGTCGATCGCCTGCTACCAGCGCGCCGTCGATATCGATCCCGGCGATGCCGGATCTCTGGACGCCCTCGAGGCCTTGTACTCCCGAGACCAGAACTGGGAGCAGCTGCTCGATGTCTATCGGAGCAAGGTCGAGCTCGAAAACGATCCGCAGACCCGCGAGGAGCTTCGCTTCAAGATCGCGCACCTGCAGGTCGACATGCTCAGTCGCCCGGCGGACGGAATCGTCACCTACAACGAGATCCTCGCGGACGACGACGTCAACACGCGCGCGATCACGGCGCTCGATCGCCTGTACCTCGATGCGGAACAGTGGACCGAACTCGCCGAAAACCTCAGCCGTCAGCTCGCGCTCTCGGCCGATCCGTCGGAGCAGATCGAGCTCAACCTGCGTTTGGGCTCCCTTCAGCTCCAGAAGCTGAGCCTTCCGGCACTGGCTGTTGAGACCTACAACCGGGTGTTGGAGTTCGATCCCGTCAACGAGTCGGCCCTCGAAGCGCTCGAGACGTTGCTCGAGGACGAGGAACACCAGCTCTCCGTCGCCAAGATTCTCGAGCCCATCTACAAGGCCAGCAACGACTGGACCAAGCTGATCGCAGCCTATGAGATCATGGTCAAGCACTCGCTCGAGCCGGGCGAGAAGATCCAGCTTCTGCACCAGATTGGTGAGCTGTACGAGCTTGCTGGGGACGAGCCAGAGAAGGCCTTTGATGCGTTTGGCCGGGCCCTCAAGGAGGACCCCAGCCGCGAAGACACGCAGGCGCGTCTGGACAACCTCGCCAACCAGATGGGGGCGTTCGCCGAGATGGTGGCGCTGTACGAAGGTGTGGTCGATGACGTGGTCGACGACCAGCTTCGCCTGGCCATCCTCGGGAAGGTGGCTCGGACCTACGAGACCGCGATCGACGATGCTGAGAACGCCGCTGCGACCTACGAGAAGATGCTCGAGGTCGATCCGGCCAACTTTGGGGCCGTCAATGCGTTGATCGAACTGCACCGCAATACGCACAACCACGAGGCCCTGGTCTCGGCGGTCGTGCGGCAGGCGGAAATGGTCGAGGAGCCCGAAGACCAGAAGAAGCTGCTCGCGTATGCGGCGAGCATTCGTGAGGGCGTGATTCAGGACGCCGAAGGTGCGATCGAGCTGTACCAGCGAGTGCTGACGATCGACGACTCCGACGGCGAGGCACTCGAGGCACTTGAGCGCCTCTACGTTCAGCTCGAGCGGTGGGAGCCGCTGCGCGACGTCTATCAGCGCAAGAGCGAGCTGGCCGACGACCCCGACGATCGGCGCCAGGCCCTGTACGTGCTCGGCCAAGTGTACGACGCGGAGCTCAAGGACACCGACCGTGCGATCGACACGTATCAGGCTGTCCTCGACATCGAGCCGGGCGACCGGCAGGCGATTCAGGCACTCGACCGCCTCTATGGTCAGGCAGAGCGATGGCTCGACCAACACCAGATCCTCGAGCGGGCTGTCGACGCGTTCGACACCGCTGAGGAGCGAACCGCGCTGCGGTACCGTATCGGTCAGCTCTGGGAGAGCGAGCTCGCGGACATGGTTCGGGCGATCGAGGCATACCGCGAGGTGCTCGTGCACGATCCGGCGCACGAGCCCACCATCGAGGCGCTACAGCGCATCGTCCATGGTGACAGCGAGCCGATGGCGGCTGCCCAGGTTCTGGCTCCGCGATACGAGCAGTTCTCCGAGTGGGAGAAGCTGGTCGCAATCTACGAAGTGATGGTGCAGCACACCGAGGATCCGGTCGGCAAGATCGAACGGCTCCACCAGGTGGCGGGCATCTACGAGCTGCAGCTCTCCGAGTTCGACAAGGCGTTCGATGCCTATGCGCGCGCGCTGGCCACGGACCCGAAGTCGGAGCTTACCGTCGAGCAGCTCGAGCGATTGGCCGAGGTGACGGGCGATTGGGAGAAGTTTGCGGCGTTGCTCGCTGAGCAGTCCGACAAGCTCTTGGATCCCGACGCAAAGACCCAGATGCTCTCCCGCCTGGCGCGGATTCAAGAGGAGCGTCTGGCCAACGTCGAGGACGCTGTCGCTCGCTACCTCGAGGTCTTGGACAACGACCCCGAGGATGTCGATGCGATCGGAGCGCTGGACCGGATCTTCACGCACACCGAGCAGTGGCCGCAGCTGGTCGACAACCTCCGTCGTCAGGTGGCCATCACCGGCGGTGAGCACGACCTGATCGCGCTCTACTTCCGGATGGGCCAGACGTACCAGGTCCAGATGAACGAACCGGCGAAGGCGATCGAGGCCTACCGCGAGATCCTCAACATCGACCCGGCACACGAGCAAACGCTGCAAGCGCTGGAGCTGATCTTCACCAGCGGCGAGCACCAGAGCGAGATCGCCGAGATCCTCGAGCCCATCTACCAGGCGGCCGAGCGCTGGGACGCGCTCGTCAAGCTCGGTGAGGTGAAGCTCGGAGCGACCGAGGACCAACACGAGCGGCTCGCGATCATCCAAAATGTGGCCGAGACCTGTGAGCATCGCCTCGGCAGTCCCATGGACGCCTACATCTGGTGGCTGCGGGCGTACATTGACGACCCGTCCAGCGACCAGGTGCATGAGGAGCTGGAGCGGCTCGCCAACCTCACCGGCGAGTGGGGACACATCGTCGACGTTGGCGTGCAGATCCTCGAGGAGGAGCAGCCTCCGGAGGTGAAGCAGGGCGTGCTGATGCGCAGCGCCAAGGTGCTGGACCAGCGGCTGGGCGACGGCGGTCGAGCGATCGAAGCCTACCGCGCGGTCCTGGAACTCGACGCCGAGAACACGGAGGCGCTTGCGGCTCTCGACCGGATCTACACACAGCTGGGGATGGCCCAGGACCTGGCGGAGATCGTTCAGCGTCGGATCCAGATCACGATGGACGGCGAGGCGCTCGTCGACCTCGAGGTGCGGTTGGCCGAGACGTTCGAACGCGACCTGCACAACCACGATCAGGCGATTGCTGCCTACAACCGGGCGCTCGAGAACGACCCGGCCAACGCCACGGCGCTCGGACGCCTCGAGACGCTCTACCTTCACCAGCACAAGTGGGAAGAGCTGTTCGACGTCTACCAAAAGACCGTCGACGTCGCGAATACCGACGAGGACACCGCCGATTGCTACCAGCGCATGGCGAAGCTCGCCTCTGACACGCTTGACCGCGAGACCGATGCCATCGATCTGTGGAACCGCGTGTTGGACCTGCGTGGCGAAGACCCGCTTGCCCTCGGTGAGTTGGCTGCACTGCACGAGTCTCACGAGCGATGGGACGACCTGGTCGAGATTCTCGAACGCCAGGTCTTCGTCATCGAGGACGCGCAGACTCGGGTGGACGCGTACCAGACCTTGGGCCGCGTCTACGGGGGCAAGCTCGAGCGCGATCGCAACGCACTGGATGCTTGGCTCAACGCGCTGGATCTCGATCCCAACAACCTCGAAACCCTCCAGGCGCTTCACCGCATCTACGAGGATTCGCAGGCGTGGGTCGAGCTCATTCAGGTGGTCGAGAGCCTGATCGCTCAGGGCCCGCACGTGATCGGGCAAGAGGAACTGCAGGACCTTCATGCGAAGTCCGGCCGTATCCACGGCGAGTACTTGATGCAGCCCGACCAGGCGATCGAGGCTTGGCACGCGGTCCTGCGCATGGAGGAGGGCAACATGGAGGCCCTCGCAGCGCTCGAAGCCCTCTACACACAAGAGGCGCGCTGGACGGACGCGATCAACATCCTCGAGCAGAAGACCAAGGTCTTGGAGGGGGACGAGAAAATCGACGTCCTCATGCAGATCGCATCGATCTGGGAGGAGCGTCTCGAAGATCAAAACCAGGCCGCGGGCGCGTACCAGGAGATCCTCGAGAACGACGCTGCGCACGCTCCGGCGGGTGAAGCACTCGAGCAGATCTATCGGGATACTGAGGAGTACGGTTCGTTGGGCGAGTTGCTCTTCAACCGGGCCGAGGTGCTCGAAGACAACGACAGCCGGGTGGCTGCGCTCCAAAACGCCGCGAACGTGTTCGAGGAGAACCTGGGCGACGCCGATATGGCGTTCGACACGCTGCAGGAGGCCTTCAAGTTCGACTACGCGAACGACCACACGGCGCGGGAGCTCGAGCGCCTGGCGACCGAGCACGGCAAGTGGACCGAGCTGCTCAACGAGTACAACGAACTCGTGCTGCAGATCGAAGACCCCAACGAGCGCTGCGAGCTCTGGGTGAAGATCGGTCGCTGGTATGGGGAGCACCTCAACCACGCCGAGTACGGCATCCAGTCGCTGGAGAAGGCGCTCGAGCTCAACCCCGAGAGCGTCTCGGCGTTGCGCGAGCTGTCCAACTTCCAGAAGCGGTCCGAGTCGTGGCATGAGTTGGCGGAGACTCAGGAACGCCTGGTGCAGCAGGAGCCCGAGCCGGAGCGGCAGACGGCGACCCTGCTGGAGCTGGCCGATGTCCAGGAGCAGCGTCTGGCGAATGTGCCCGGCGCCGTAGAGTCCTACCGCCGCGTCCTGGAGATCGACTCCGAGAGCGCGACCGCCCTGGACGCGCTCATTCGGCTGCACGAGCAGCAGCAGTCTTGGTCGGAGCTGGTCGGAGTGCTGGACCGGCGCGCCGCGATTGCCGAGGACCCGGACGAGGGCCTGCGACTTCGCAAGCACATCGGCTACGTCCAAGAAGCCAACCTCGCGGACAACGCCGCCGCGGTGGAAACCTACAAGGACATCCTTGCCCAGGAGCCCACCGACTTCGATGCCCTGCAGGCACTCGAGCGGCTCTACCTGACCGGCGGCCAGATCCCCGAGTACCTGGAGATCCTCGAAGCCGAACTCGACGCAACGGCAGACGTCGACGCCCAGGTCGCCATCTACGACAAGATGGCCAACGCTCTTGTCTCGCTCTCTGGCGATCGCGATCGCGCCGCTGAAGTGCTCGAGAAGATCATCATGCTGGACCCCCAGCGTGACGTGACCTACAGGCAGCTCGAGGAGCTGTACATGGGCCTCGAGAAGTGGACCGAGCTGGTCGAGACCTATCGATCGCACATCCAGTCCACCGAAGAGCCGGCGCTGCAGATCGAGCTCCTCTCCGCGATGGGAGAGGTCTTCGAGAAGCAGGTCGAGGACGTTGATCGGGCTATCGAAACGTACGAGGAGATCCTCGAGATCGATCCGAACAACTTCGAAGCCGCGAACACGCTGTCCAGCCTCCAAGAGACGATGGAGGACTGGCCGCGCGCGGTCGAGACGATGGGCCGACTCGTCGAGCTCACGCCCGACCCCAACCGCCGTATCGAGCTGCTGACCCGCATCGGTCGCGTGCAGCACGAGAAGCTGATGAACAGCGACGAAGCGGAGATGCGCCTGAACCAGGCGCTCACCGTCGAGCCTGGCCACGTGCCCGCGCTCATCCTGCTCGCCGACATCTACAAGCAGCGGGCGGACTGGCTGAAGGCCTCTCGTACGCTCGAGGCTGCCTCGGAGTACTCGCAGAACGCTCTGGAGCGGACGAACCTGGCCGCCGAGGCGGCGTTCATCAACTACGAGGAACTCGAGGACCGAGGACACGCGGTCGAGCTGTTCGCCAAGACCCTGCAGAACGATCCCGAGCACGTTCGGGTGGGTTCGGTGCTGGCCGAGGTGTACACCGAGGAGGAGAACTGGCAGGCGGCAGACCCCGTTTTGGACATGCTGACCCGCAAGATCGACCAGCTCGAGCTGGACGACGACGGTCAGAAGCAGATGTTTGTGCAGGCGGCCCGCGTGGCTCGCCGGCTCGGCAACATCGACAAGGCGCTCAAGCAGTACAAGCGCGCCTACGACATCGACTCCACCGACCACGAGGTGTTGGTCGGCATGGCGGACCTTCTGTTCGAGAAGGAAGACTGGGACCGTTCGTTCAAGCTGTACCAGACCATCCTGGTCCAGCATCGCGACACCCAGGCCGACGAGGACACCGTCCGCGTCTACCACCGCCTCGGGACGATCAAGAACCGTCAGAGCGAGCCTCGCAAGGCCCTGAACTACTTCGAGAAGGCTCTCGAAGTGGATCCGCACCACAACGAGACGCTGGTCTCGGTCATCAACCTGCGTGCGCAGGCAAACGACTGGGAGGGCGTCATCGAGGCGAAGCGCGCACTCGTCGACATCACCCCGGATGGAGACGCGCAGTTCGGTCTATGGAAGGACATCGGTGAGCTCTATGTCGAGAAGCTCGGCAACCGCGACAAGTCGGCGTCGGCATACCAGTCGGCCCTCGACCTGAGGCCCGAGGACTACCCGACGCTGCACACTCTGCTCGATCTCTACACCACCTCCAAGCGCTGGGACGACGCCATCTCGGTCATCGACCGGCTCGTGGAGATCGAAACCGACGTCCGACGTCGCAGTCGCTACAACTACACGGCGGCGGTGCTCATGCGCGACGAGCTGGGCAGCTCAGCTGACGCCATCGACCGGTTCAACCAGGTCTTGGACGACGACCCGGGGATGCTCAAGGCCTTCCAGGCCATCGACACCATGCTGACCAAGGAGCGCGAGTGGAAGACGCTCGAGCGGTCCTATCGGAAGATGCTCAAGCGGCTTCCGCAGGAGGGCAACGAGCCTCTCAAGGTCACGCTGTGGAGCAACCTGGCCGAGATCTATCGGTCTCGGATGCAGGACTACAAGTCTGCCGCTGCGGCATTCGAGGTCGCCTCGAAACTCGATCCTGACGACGTCGGGCGCCACATCAAGCTGGCCGAGCTGTACGAGCGGTTGATGGGCGACAACCCGACGGAGTACGTCGATCAGGCGGTGCGCGAGCATCAGATCCTGATCGCAAGCGAGCCGTTCCGCTACGAGAGCTACCACGCTCTGTTCAACATCTACGTGCGGGCCAACGCGGTGGACAAAGCCTACTGCGTGGCGTCGGTCCTCAGCTTCCTCAAGAAGGCAACGCCCGAAGAAGAAGCCTATTCCGAGCAGAACAAGCGTGGCGACTTCGTCATGGCGCGGCAGCGGCTCAGCGAAGAGACGCTTCGTCGCCATGTGTTCCACCCGGACCAGGATCTGTACCTGACGGGAATCTTGGGGCTCATCGCACCGGCGGTGGCGGCATGGCGCGCAGTGGATCTGCCCGCGACGCTCAACCCGACCGAGGTCATCGACGTCGAGATCGACCCCTCGCTGTTCTCTCGGATGGCGAAATACACCAAGGACGTTCTCAACGTCTCCAAGCCGGACGTGTTCCTGCGCCCGAGCGATCCTGGCGACTTGAAGCTCATGAACTTCAAGCGCAACAACGCGATCCATCCCTCGATGATCGTGTTCCAGAACCTCCTGCGCGGCAAGACCGAGTCGCACCTGGCGTTTGCGCTGGGTCGGCACATGATGGACCTGTACTTGCCGCACTTCTGCTACGTCGCGCTCGATCGCACGCCGCAGAACCTCAAGCAGGTGTTCCTCGCGTGCCTGCGTGCCGTCGGCATGCAGGTCGGCGAGAACAACACCGCGCTCGATCAGATCGCGCGCGAGATCACCAGCCGCATGCAGCCCGCGGCGCTGGACCGCCTCCGTAGCCTCATCCAGAAGTTCGTGGATGCGGGTGGTTCCACCGACGTCAAACGCTGGGCTGCAGCCGTCGAGTTGACCAGCTACCGCGTCGGCCTGCTGCTCTGCCACGACCTGCGCATCGCCGGTCAGATGATCTCGCAGGAACAGGCACAGCTCGGCTCGGCGATGGGTCCTCGGGACAAGATCAAGGAGCTCGTGCTTTACAGCATCAGCGAGGACTACTTCGCCGCTCGTCGTGCGATCGGCGTTCAGGTCAGCTAGGCCAGCAGCCCCAGGACGAAGGCGCCGCGGCGGGGAAACCTGTCCGCGGCGTTTTTATGGGTGGGACGTGGAACTTGTGCTGCGGTAAATCTGCGGTGTGACTCGCATGGCCAGGATGGTGCGCGCAGCGTGGCTCCTCGCGAGCTCGGGCTGTGCCGGGATGAACGCCGAGAACATGGGGGATGTGTTGTTCGTCGTCGAGACCGGTCAGGACCTGGGGAGGATGGTGTTCGCCGCAGAGCGGGGCGTTCCGTTCGAGCTCGCGGTGGCCGCAGAGGGTTCGACGATCTACCGGCAGCGAGTGCGAGCGGGGATGTACTGTCTGCAGGAGGTCACCACAGGTGATCTCAACGTGGGCTACTCGATCCCGATACCGTCCCCGGTCTGTGTCCGTGTCGAGCCTGGCGTCGCGATCTACGGCGGACACCTGGTCCTGCGGCGGGATGGCGTTCGCCGGACCCAGGACCGGGCGCGGCTAAATGCCCAGCTCGAGGACGACTCGATCACGGTCGTCACAAACCCCTCGTGGCTGGTCGATACGCCCTTCGATCTCGAGCCATCGTAGCGAACTGGCCGAGCTACTCGGTCGGTTGCTCGAACTGCACGGCGGCCTTCTCGAACATCTGCACCAGGTTGTTCTTGTCGACCGCCTTCATGTAGGCCTCGAGTGGCTCGACGATTCCGTCCTTCACGAGCTCGAGCAAGTTGTCGTTGAGGTTTTGCATCCCCTTGTCCTTGCTCACTTGCATCGTGTTCTTGAGCTGGTGCGTCTTGCCCTCGCGGATGAGGTTGCCGATGGCACTGGTGTGCAGCAGCACCTCGTACGCGGCGACCCGTCCGCCGGACTTCTTGCGAAGAAGCGTCTGGCCGATGACGCCGCGCATCGACTCTCCGAGCATGGTCCGAATCTGGGCCTGCTGGTCGCCCGGGAACTGGTCGATCAAGCGATCGACGGTGCTCGGCGCGGTCGTGGTGTGCAGGGTGCCGAAGACCAAGTGGCCTGTCTCGGCGGTCTCCAGCGCGATCGCGATCGTCTCCAGGTCCCGAAGCTCGCCCACGAGGATGATATCGGGATCTTCGCGGAGAGCAGCCCGCAGGGCCGCCTTGAACGAGCGCGTGTGCCGGCCGACTTCCCGCTGGTTCACGAGACAACGCTTGTTGTCGTGCACGAACTCGATCGGGTCTTCGATGGTGATGATGTGGTCGTCGCGGTTGCGGTTGATGAAGTCGATCATCGACGCGAGCGTGGTCGACTTTCCGGAACCGGTCGGGCCCGTCACGAGCACCAGGCCTTTGGTCAGCCAGCACAGGTCGAGCACCTTCGAAGGCAACCCGATCTGTTCGGGAGTCAGAATCTCCATGGGGATCTGGCGGAATACGGCCCCCATCCCTTTGCGGTCGGCGAAGTAGTTGGCCCGGAAGCGGGCGACACCTTCGATCGCGTGAGCGAAGTCTGCATCGGCGTGGTCGACGAAGTCCCGGTAGGCGTCGTCGTCCACGATTTCGAGCAGGATGCTGGCGAGCTCGGTCGCACTG
>CAYGTG010000143.1:0-10375 GCA_964352485.1 uncultured Nannocystaceae bacterium
ACCTAGATCAACCCCGACTTCGGCATGGATTGTGCTCAAAATGAGCCTTGTTGCGCCTCGTTCTGCGACCTCTCCGACGAAGAGGCGTGTGGCGCGGACTTCGAGTGCACGCCGCTCCCCGAACCGTATTCTACGTATCCGGACCTTGGCGTCTGCGTGTCCATGTTGGAGCCCTGAAGACGCCCCCTGGTCCGCTGTTCTGTCGCACCGGACTCGAGAGGTCCCCAACCTGGGCTACAGTCGACATGACTTTTCGCGAAGGACCTTGTCTTGATGTTCGCTTGTTTTTCGAAAACTAACGTCGGCTCCGCGGGCTGCCTGCTCATGCTGGCCTCGTGCGCGGTGATCAATCCTACCTTCGGAGGGGAGGACTCCTCGACCGGCGCAGAGACTTCAAACTCAGGCGTCACGCTGCCATCCTCCTCGGGCCAAGGCACAGGATCGTCGGTCAGCGACAGCATCTCGTCGACAACGCTCTCCTCGAGCACCGCCGGCTTCGAGACCTCGAGCACGGGTGGCTCTGACTCCTCAGGGAGCGCGGACACGGTTGCATTCATCGAGCCGACCGGTGGGTGCGACGCGTTGCCCGATGGCGTGTTCGGGCACTGCAGCGTCGACTGCAACCTCATGACGCAAGACTGCCCCGAGGGAGAAGCCTGCCGGGCGTGGGCGAACTACGGAGGGTCGGTCTGGAACGGCACGCGATGTTCCCCGGTCTCTGCGGATCCCGATCAGCACGGGGACCCGTGCGTGGTCGAGGATAGCGCCGCGTCGGGGATCGACACCTGCGACGTCGGCCTGATGTGTTGGAACGTGGACAGCGAAACCCTCGAGGGCACATGCATCTCGTATTGCTCCGGCACACCTGAGGTCCCGACTTGCGAGTCCCCAGAGCAGACCTGCTCGATCACCAACGACGGTGTGCTCGTGCTCTGCCTGCCAGTATGCGATCCGTTGCAGGGCAACTGCGATGGGGACACCGTGTGCGTTCCGACGCCCGCCGATGAGTTCGTGTGCATCCCGCAGGAGGTGGCGTCGTGCCCCGCGGGGATGCTCGACGTCCCGGCCGAGAACATCGCCGACTGTGTCGCGGGGGAGCCCTGCTGCACCACGTACTGCGACCTCACCGAAGACGTGCCTTGCGACCCCGAACTGGAGTGCGTTGCGTTCTTTACCGAGCCTGAGCCGGCGTATGCGGACCTCGGCGTGTGCATCACAGCCATGTGAGCTGGAAGAGAGCCGAAGACATGCCTCCAAGACGCCGACCGATTCGGTTCCTCCGCTCGACCGCGAAGACGATGCTCGTGACCGAGTTTCGGCCCTTTGTGACGCTTGGGTTCTTCGGTCTGCTTGGGTGCGGCGCGCTCGTTCCGGGCTCTGAAACCGAGACGTCGACCGAGCCCGTCGGCTCCACATCCTCGTCCACGGCTGGGACGGTGACGTCTCCAACAGGTGGTGACGTCGCCTCCACGACCGACCCCGCGTCGTCGAGTGGTTCGAGCCCCTTGAGCACGTCGGGAACCACGAGTTCGGACTCTGGCAGCGAGGGGCCCGACACCGGGATCTCGACGGGGTTCATCACCGACCCCGACGGGGGTGGATGTGGCGGGTTCTCCCCCGGTGTCATGGCGCACTGCAGCCTGTGCAGCTACTTCGACGAGGATTGCCCACCGGGCGAAGCGTGCAAACCGACCGACAACGCCAATGCCGGTACGTGGACGACCCCCATATGCCACCCGCAGTCCGACGATGCCACAGGACAACCTGGGTCTCCTTGCACGGTCGAAGACGGGCCCTTCTCGGGCGTCGATACATGCGCGTCGAGCATGTGTTGGGACGTCGATGTCGACACGCTTGAGGGGACTTGCGTCGCGTTCTGCTCGGATCTTGTTCCGTGTACCAACCCCGACGACACGTGTTTCAATGGCAACAACGGCTTTGTGCCCATCTGTCTGCCGCGGTGTTCCCCACTGCTGCAAGACTGTCCCGCGGGGCAGGGGTGCTACCCGGGCACGGGCTCCGACTTCGTTTGCATTCGCGAGGGGGACCCGTTGTACGTCGACCCCGATACGATCCACCCGAGCTGTCCGCCCTCCTCATTCATGGGTACGCCGCAGACGCCAGGTGCGTGTGCCGACGAAGAGCCCTGCTGCAGTTCGTTCTGCGACCTCGACGCTCCGGCCTGTGCGGATGGATCTGTCTGCCAGCCCTACGATCCAAAGCTCGAGGGCTCTGACCCGAACGCCGACCTGGGTTACTGCGCGTTGCCGAAGGGATGACCTACTCACGGGGTGTTACCTTCGCGCGGTGAGCAAGCCTCGTCGTCACGGAGAGCCCCGCGACTCGGACACGCCCCGTCAGGAGCCCCTGTATTCCGACGACGTCGCGAGTCCGTCGCATGCGGAGCACGCCCGGTCTCTCGTCCAACGAGTCGACATGGGCGTGTTGTCGACGCAGCACGCCGAGCTCGATGGGCATCCGTACGGCTCGATGGTCATCTACGGGCTGCACGAGGGCGCGCCGATCTTGCTGATCAGCGGGCTCGCCGAGCATACGAAGAACCTCGAGGCATCCCCGCGCTGCTCGCTGCTGGTGCACGAGCGTGGCCCCAAAAATCCCCTGGCGCTCTCCCGGGTGACGCTGGTTGGCGAGGCCTCCAAGGTGGTCGGGCCACAGCGTGAGGCCGTCGCGGCATCGTTCCTCGCCCGCCATCCGGACGCGTCGTACTACGCCGACTTCACCGACTTCGCCTACTGGCGCATCGATGTGACCGGCGTTCGCTACATCGGAGGCTTCGGCCGGATGTCGTGGGTCGAGCCCGAGCCGTGGGCGAAGGCGGAACCAGATCCTCTGCTGGATGGGGCGAAGGGGATCATCGAGCACATGAACGAGGACCACGCGGACGCGCTGCGCCTGTACTCGGAGGCCTTCAGTCGCTCGGGGCCGGTGCCCGAAGCCGTCATGACCGGCGTCGACCGGTATGGCTTCGAGATGTCGGTGACCACCGAGCAGGGCGCACGTCCGGTTCGCATCGCGTTCGATGAGCCGGCGACGGACTCGACCGCGGTGCGTAAGGCGATGGTCACGCTGGTCAAGCGCGCCCGGGAACAACTCGGCCGCGAGGGCTGATAAGGCATACGCTACGCGCCAAGCCGCCACTATGACCCCCGCGACCATCGAATTTCAGCTAGACGCTGACTACTTCCGAGAGTTCCACGAAGAGTGGGTCGCATCGGTCGGCCGAGGCTGGCGGGTCGACCGCGTCATGGTGAGGATCTTCGTCGCGGGTGGCCTCGGGCTCGCCCTGATCGGGCTGCTTCTATCGACGCCCACCGTTTCGATCCCAGGCGCGCTTTTCTCCTTCTTCGGAGCGCTGGAATTCGTGAAAGGGAGGCGAAAGAGGTCTCGATGGTTGTCCTATGCCGAGTCCCTCCCGTGGAATGGAAGGAGGGTCCGATTCGAAGTCGAGAATGGCGCGCTGGTTCAGAAGGTCGGCTTCGACGGGTCCGCTCCGCTCCTTCGCCCCGCGGGCCTTGTCGAGACCCCCAACGGCTATCTCTTCACGCTTCCACTCGCTCCAGACCTCGAGGTCAGCGATGGCGCCCTCAGTTCCACGAAGTCCTCGCTCTACGTTCCCCATCGACAGATTCAGCCCACAATGACCCGGGAGAAGTTCCGCAGCTTGCTGCGTTGAGACCCGCAGTCGTTCTTGCTGGCGGGCGTCCAGCGAGGGATGAGCAGCTGCGTGGCGGACGCGGCGAAGAGGTGCCGCGAATAGGCCAGAAACGCTGCAGCTGCTTGCTCGGCGCCCCGGAACCCAGACTCCATCCGAGTGCGCTATCCATACGGCTCCATGGGGATCGTCCTTTGGCTCGCGGTCTTCGCGAGCGCCGGCTGGGTGGTGTGGCTGTGGCTGTCTCGGGCTCGCCGGGTCGCGGTAGCCGGGCGCGAGGCTGCGCGTCACATCGAACAAGAGCGGGCGCGGCCGGGCGCGTTGCCCTCGGCTTCGATCGAGGTGGAGTCTGCGGCAACCATCGAGCCGATCGTCGAGCGTGCGCCGTGTGTGGCGTGCGGCGGAGCGATGCACGTGGATCAGCACGAGGTAGAGGAGCACGGCGGCCAGCGCCTCCGCCGGGTGGATGCTCTGTGCGGAAGCTGCAGCCACAAGGCGACGACCTGGTTTCGCGTCCGTGTCTCGCTGCCCAACTGACGCAGGTCTCACTCCGGGCGCGGAATCACTTCATCTGCTTGGCGACGCGACAGGCGGGTTTCGAACCGAGATCGCACGCCCGCTTCGCATCCTCCCGGCCCCCAGCCTTGTCGCCGCCGTGCCACCTTGCGCCTGCACGCTCGAGCAATGCGTCTGCATGGTCGGGTTGCTCGGTGAGGAAGCGGTCCCAGATCTTGACGATCTCCGCGAACCGTTGCTCTTTGGCGAGTGCCTGGTCGAGCTTGCGGTGAAGCGCGAGGTCTCTTGGAGCCTGCGCGACTCGTTTTTCGAGCGCGGCGAGATTGGTTCCAGAGAGCCCGTGCTTGGTCTGGGGATCACCGTCGCCGGGCGAGATCGCATTGGCCAAGTCGCGCAGCCGACGGTCCAGGGCGTCGTCTCCTGCATTACCGGCTTCGCGGGCGTCGTATCGCAAGCGTTCGAGAATGAACCTCGTCGACTTGTCGATGTCGAGATTGAGAGGGTCGAGTCGGCGTGCGAGCAGGATGTCCTTCGCTGCGGCCTCGAAGTTCTCTCGTTGTTTGTGAACCCAGTGCCGCCCAACGAGGCAGGCGCGATGCTGAGGATCGACCTTCAGACCGGCCTCGAACTGCAGCATGGCCTCGTCGTGGCGGTTGAGTCTGACGAGCAGGTCGCCGAAGCGGCAGGAGATGCGCGGGACCGGACCGCGAGAAACCGCGGCCTTGCAGGGCTTGACCGCGGCCTCCTTGCCATCGCGCTCCCAGGTGGTGCGGCACGCGTCGAACTCGACGTATGCCGGGACGAGCGCGAGGGCTGGGTTCGCTTTGCGCTCTGCGACCGAGAACTTCGCGGCCTCGAGCATCTCCTTGTTGGACCCGCCCCAGCGAGGCGCGTGGTCGAGCACCCACGCAGCCCGAGGCGCGAAGCAGGTCGGACACACCTCAAGAGACTGATCGTATAGGCGCCGCAGCTCTTCTCTTGGGGCCCCGGCTCCGCGCAATGCATGCTGTTTGGCCGTCATGACGGCGACGGCCTTCGAGCGCTGTTGCAGTGCAGCGTCGTAGTCCGCGATCGCTTCGGCCGACCCCGCTGCGAGGACATCAAACTGCGCTCGAGTCGTCTTGTCTGCTCTCGCCCCCCCGCGTTTGGCCCACGCCATCGTGGTCTTCCACGCACCCCGGGAGGCTAGAGCTCCGAAGGACTTCGGGGCCGCGCTGACCCAGCCGTCGAGCAGGGGGCCAAGCGTCGGATCGGCGATCGCAAACGAGTTTATCGCTTGTTCGGGCCACGCTTCCTTGGAGCGGTCGGTCTCGAACGCCGACTGCACGTGTTCGAAGGCTGCGTCGAGATCCGCAAACCTCTGCGCGCGGAGGAGCGCGAGCAAGACCGTGCTGTCGGGGCGAGACAGAGGCCGACCGAATGCATCGGCACCGTCGGGCCCGACGAACGCGACGCCCTGCGGGATGGGGGCATCGGTGGGTCGCTTGGGTGAGAGGTCGGGCGCGGTACGTCGTTGTGACGATGCTGGCGTTCCCCGACTTGTCGTCACGGGGACCTCGTCGTCGAACCCATCACAACCCAGCACCGCCAATGCTGCGACTGAAGCGGCAACCATCCTGGTCATCGAGGAGATGATGGCAGGTTTCTGCGACCGCAGACCGGCCCCCGCGCCGCGCAGCCGCCGAATCGAGATCGGGAGTAACACCGCGGCCCGCAGGTGCGAACATGGCCACAACGCCATGACCGACGCACTCGCACAGCCGCTCACCCTGACGCAGGACGTCACACTGCCCAACCGAATTGGAAAGGGCGCGATGAGCGAGAACCTCTGCGAAATCGACGGTGCTCCCACCGAGGGCCTGATCAAGCTCTACGAGCGGTGGGGCCGGGGGGGGGCCGGCATGCTGCTGACGGGCAACGTCATCGTGAAGCCGAACGGCCGGACCGAGCCGCACAATGTGGTGATCGAAGACGACCGGCACCTGCCAATGCTCACGCGGTGGGCCGACGCTGCGCAGGCGCATGGCTCCAAGCTGTTCATGCAGATCAACCACGCGGGTCGGCAGACGATGCGGGCGGTCACGTGGGAGCCTGTCTCGCCGTCGGCCGTGGCGGTGAAGCGTCCGGGGGTGTTCAGCGTGCCGCGGCCGCTCGAAGACGCGGAGATCGAAGACCTCATCCAGCGCTATGCGTTCGTCGCGTCGCAGGCCTACGAGGCCGGCTTCGCTGGCGTGCAGATTCACGGAGCCCACGGCTACTTGGTCAGCCAGTTTCTCTCGCCGCTCACCAACCTGCGGACCGACCGCTGGGGAGGCTCGCTGGAGAACCGGATGCGCTTTCCGATCGAGATCGCCAAGGCGATGCGCAAGGCGACGAGCCCCACGTTTGCGATCGCGGCCAAGCTCAACTCGGCCGACTTTCAGCGCGGTGGGTTCTCCCCCGAGGACTCGGTGCTGGTGGCGCAAGCGCTCGAGGCCGAAGGGCTCGATCTGCTGGAGATCTCAGGGGGAAGCTACGAGAAGCCCGCCATGATGGGTGCCGCCCGAGAGAGCACCCGCAAGCGCGAGGCGTACTTCGTCGAGTACGCGGAGAAGATGCGCGAGACGGTGAAGATGCCCCTCATGGTCACCGGTGGGTTTCGCACCCGCGCGGGGATGCTCGAGGCCCGCTCGACCGGCGCGGTCGATGTCATCGGTATCGCGCGCCCCTTCGCGGTCGACCCGGACTTGGCGCAGAAGATCTTGGACGGGGACGAGACGCCGCTGGACCATGGGGACACCAAAGTGGGGGTGCGTCTGTTCGACGACCTGATGCAGCTGTGGTGGTACCAGGAGCAGATGAAGCGGATGTCACTCGGCGAAGAGCCTGCTGCGCACATCGGCAAGCTGGGGACGCTGATGCGCAACCTCGGTGGCGTGTCGAGGCATGTGATCGCGCGCCGGTTTTCACCGACGCCATCGTGAGGGCCCGCGGCTACTCGTGCCTCAGCGCTTCGATCGGATCAAGCCGGGCGGCTTTGCGCGCGGGGATGAAGCCGAACACCACGCCGATGATCACGGAGAACAGGAACGCGAGGGCAATCACGTCGGGAGAGAGCACGAACTCCATCTCCAGCTGACGCACGGCCAGCCAGCTCCCGGCCACCCCGAGGATCACCCCGAGCACGCCTCCGAGCCCCGAGACCGCGACGGCCTCGACCATGAACTGCATGAGGACTTCGCGACCGCGCGCCCCGATCGCCAACCGAATCCCGATCTCGCGGGTCCGCTCGGTGACCGAGACCATCATGATGTTCATGATGCCGATGCCGCCCACCAGCAGGCTCACCGCGGCAATGGCCCCAAGCAGGGACGTGAGCACCGTCGTCGTTGAGGAGAGTGCATCGGCGATGTCCTCCATATCCATGACGTTGAAGTCGTCTTCTTCGCCCTCTTCGATGCGGCGACGCTCCCGGAGGACCTGCTCGATCTCCGCCTTCGCGAGCTTGGTGCTCTTGTCACCAATGACGGCGACAAAGATCATGTGAATCTCGGTGTTGCCCGCGAGCCGCCGCTGCACGGCCTTCAGCGGCATCAACACGATGTCGTCTTGGTCGGTGCCGAACGACTTCCCCTTGGACTCGAGGACACCGATGATATCGCAGCGGGTCTTCCCCACGCGCATGGACTCCCCAACCACGTCCTTGCCCTCGAAGAGTTCCTTGACGACCGTCGTGCCGACCACGCAAACCGCCGCGCCCGCGCTTGTCTCGCGGTCTTCGAACGAGCGCCCCGTCTGCACAGGCCAATCGCGGGCCTCGAAGAAGCCGTTGGTCGTTCCGGTCACGGTCGTCGGATAGTTGGCGTTGCCGAAGACCAGCAGGGCCTTGGCCTGGGACGCGGGCGCGATGTCGACACTGTCGATGGAGCGCTCGAGCGCCTCGATGTCATCGCGGTCAAAGTTCGTGGCGAGCGAGGAGACCGCGCCCGGTCCGCCTCGGGCCGTTCCGGGGAGCACGTACAGCAAACCCGAGCCCAGATTCGAGATCTGACGGGTCACCGATGCCGTTGCCGCTTGTCCCAGCTGTACCATCGCGATCACGCTGGCGACCCCGATCACGACACCCAGCGCCGTCAGCAGCGAGCGCATCCGGTTGCGTGCGATGGCCTTGAACGCGAGGAAGATCGTGTTCCAGAAGATCATCCCAGGACCTCCGAGGGGGTGCCGTCATCGACGATCTTTCCGTCTTTGAACCACAGCACCCTGTGGGCATAGGCGGCGAACTCCGGTTCGTGCGTGACCATGATGATCGTGATCCCTTGGTCCGCGTTGAGTTTGGACAAGAGCTGGAGGATCTCCGCGCTGCGTTTGGAGTCGAGGTTGCCCGTCGGTTCGTCCGCGAAGAGGGTACGAGGCTCCGTCACCAGTGCGCGGGCGAGCGCGACTCGTTGCTGCTGTCCCCCGGAGAGCTCAGAGGGCCCGTGGCTCGAACGCTCCGCGAGACCGACGCGGGCGAGCGCCTGCATGGCGAGCGCCTGTCGCTTGCGCTTGCGGACCCCGCGATACACCAGTGGCAACTCGACGTTCTCCAGTGCGCTGGTGCGGGCCAGCAGGTTGAACGACTGAAACACGAACCCCAAGTAGTGCCGCCGCAGCAGCGCCCGCTGGTCTCGGGAGAGGTTGCCGACGTCAACACCTCGGAACCGATAGGTTCCGCCCGTGGGCGTGTCGAGGCACCCCAGGATGTTCATGCACGTGGACTTGCCCGAGCCGCTGGCCCCCATGATGGCCACGAACTCGCCTTCGTGGATCTGGAGATCAACCCCATCGAGGGCTCGAACTTCGGCGGCTCCCTCTCCGTAGATTTTCGAGACACTCCGGAGCTCGAGAAGCAACTCGGGTTCCGCCGCCACCGCGGCCGCGGTCATCCTTCGGACCTCTTCGAGAACCCGACCAACACGTTCGTGCCTTCGGCCATCTCGGGGGAGATGACCTCGGTGTAGTACCCGTCCGAGGCGCCCAACGTGGCCTCGAGTCGGACCGGGACGCCCTCTTCGAGTACCCAGATCGCCGCCCGACTGGCTCGGCTTGCGGCGGGCCTGGGCGGACCAAACTGAAACCCGGCGTCCTCCTCTTCATCGGAGGGGGGCGTGAAACGCAGGGCGGTGTTGGGCACGCGCAGCACCGCTTCTCGGGTTGAGGTGACGACGTCCGCAGACACGGTCATTCCCGGGCGCAGAAGCATCTCGTCGTTGTCGACGACCAACTCCGCGGTGTAGGTGACGACCGAGTTGGTCGTCGTGGGCGAGAAATGGACCTTGGCGACGGTCGCGGTGAACTCGCGGCCAAGCCACGCATCCACGGTGAACCTGGCCTCTTGCTCGACCGCGAGCTGACCGACATCGGCCTCGTCGATGTCGAGCTCCAGCTCCAGTGAGCGCAGATCCTCGGCGAGGACGAACAGCTCGGGCGCCTGCAGTGCCGCCACGATGGTGTTTCCAGGCTCGACACTGCGCAGAAGCACGACGCCGTCGATCGGACTGGTGATGACGGCTTTGTCGAGCTGGTCCTGAGCCTGCTCGACCCGGATCTTTGCGAGGTTGCGTTGAGACTGCGCGGTTCCCAGGCTCGCCTTGGCGACGCCGAGCTCGGTCTGTGCCTTCAGGAGCTCGGACTCGGAGATGACCCCCCGCGAGGAGAGCTCCTTGGCTTGATCGGCGGTGAACTGGGCCAGCTTCACGGTGGCGCGCGCCCGCGTGACCTCGGTTCCCGCGCCGCGGTACGATGCCTTGGCCTCGTCAAATGCGTTGGTGAAGCTGTCGAGGTCGAGCCGGACCAACACCTGGCCTCGGGTGACGGTGTCGTTGTGATCGACGAGCACCTCCGCGACTCGTCCCGAGACCTCTGCGCCGACCCGGACGCTTCGTGCGGGCTCGAGCGTTCCGGTTGCGCTGACCTCGACCACAATGTCTCCGCGGTCGAGCGCGACTTCGCGCCACCGAACCGTCTCGGGCTCGGGTCTCAGCCAACGCAGGGCCACGAGTGCGACCCCGACGACGAGCAGAACCCCCAGCCCCGTCCACAGCGCCCGCTTCCAACGGCGGCCCGTCGAGACTCCCAGCGAGTCTTCGATGTCCGAGGTCGACGGCGGCATGACCTGGGAAGGTCGGGCGGCGGCGGCCTCGAGCGCCCGAACGGAGGTTGCGG
>CAYGTG010000143.1:10385-11953 GCA_964352485.1 uncultured Nannocystaceae bacterium
CACGTAGGGGTCATGGCAGCTCGCCGACATCGCCGGCCGGCAAAGCATGCGTACGGACCCGGCCGCGCAGTTCTTGCTGCGGGGTGTCGGTATCAGGGGGGGTGGAGGGCATGTTCGCACCCGGTGCGACACTTGACGCGCGCATGCGGGCGAGCTTTTCGCTCCGACTGTAGCCGCGCCAACGTGATGTTCGTGCTGGGCGGCCGAACGTTCGATCTTTGGCAAGAACCACCCGACAGCATCGAGTTGCGCTGCTACGGTTTAACTACGGGTCGCGCGAACGCTCGTGCTTCGTCGCTTAGATCGTGCGCTCCGCCTTGGGTTGAGTTGTGTAGCCACGGGAGTGCGAATCCGCAGATGCGAGGCGAGAGGCGATCATGGAACCCCAAACAAACTCGACCCGACTTCAAGCTCTGATCCCCATCGTCGACCGGCGTGAATACGCGCGCGTTTGTAGCAACATCCGCTGCGTGGTCAAGACCCGGGGCGGGATGAGCGAGTACGGGGTGGCAGATCTTTCGACCTCGGGCGCACTGCTCACCGGTGGGCCGCGACTCCGCGATCGGTGCCCGGCGATTGTCCTGCTGCGGGTGCCGCAGTACCCCGAGGTTCGCATTCCTGCCCGCGTCGTCTGGACCGGAGTCGATGAAGACGGAAGTCCGACCGCGGGCATCGAGTTTGTGCACAGAAGCGACGTCACGGAGGATCATATCCAGTCGGCGCTGCTCTCCGAGCTGGAGCGCAGCCGGAGCGACGGACGCATCGCGGACGTGCTGCACTCCTGAAGCGCGTCAGCCCTCGCATCGTTGTTCGAGCAACACGGCGCGGTGATCGCATCCTCAGTCCACCGCACGCCACTTGCGTCACTTTCCCGCGGCCGCCGGCCAGCAACTCGAGCAGCCTCCAGTCCGAGACGATGCGAACCCGCCCGAGTCCGGTTGCGATATTGTGCCTCTCGAAATGCAGCTTGCTCTGATCACATCGTCGCCCCGAGAGTCTTCCGGTTGCATTCGATGCGAACTGACCGGCTGCCCGGCAAAGAGCCCGGTTGCCAGGACCGGCCAGAAGTCCGGATTTGTTCGGCTGACTGTCCGGAGCGCGAGGCTTGACCATCCCAGCAGCGAGGCCTAGCATCTCGTGGATGGGTTCGCAGGTTCGCAGGTTCGCAGGTTCGCAGGTTCTGTGCCAGCGCTTCACTCGCCGGATTTGTAGCACCAGGCTCTGGATGCGGTTCGAACGAGAGCGACTACGGCCAATCTCGTTTGGGTGAAGGTCAATATTCGGTCGCCGAGGGGTTCGTAGATACCCACGGGTTGGATGTCTCGGTGCAGGATTCCGGCGCGGACGAGCCCCATGTTGATCCGGCATTGCCGTGCGGCCACAACACCACCGCTCAGTACGAGACCGAAGCGGGCACAACGCTCACGTTTTGTTCGTTCGATGGGGACGTCCTTGTCCACGAGACTGGCCCTTTCGGGACTCCAGCAACAGCAGCAACGCCGTGGGCTGGGGCACTAGCAGCCCGTGGTGAAACCCGACACGACGTCTCACTCGTCTTTTTCGCTCCT
>CAYGTG010000144.1:0-11921 GCA_964352485.1 uncultured Nannocystaceae bacterium
CGACACCGCCGTGCAGTCCCTGGACGCCGCGTTTTCCTGCGCCTGAGCGGCGCAAGGCGGCCTGCGGGACCATCGCGGGCCCATCGCGGGACTGGGAAGATTTCGACGCGGCGAGGATCGTAGACTCCGGGCGATGTCGGATGCCCAGCGGCTGAAGCTTGCCTTCATCGGAAGTCACGGCGTGGGCAAGACCACCTTGTGCTACGGCCTGGCTGCGCGCCTCAAGGCTCGCGACGTCTCGCTGGAGATGGTGCACGAGGTGGCACGGCTGTGTCCGCTGCCGATCAACGAGCAAACGAGCGTGGCCTCGCAGTCGTGGATCCTGCACACGCAAATCGCGGCCGAGATCGTCGCGGCCGAGCGTCACCCGGTGGTGGTTTGCGATCGAAGCGCGCTGGACAACTACGTGTACATGATGCTCGCGGCGGGCCGGCAGCACGCGCTCGAAGGTCTGCTCGACGCTTGGATGGCGACCTACGATCTGCTGGTCCTCGTTCCGATCATCGAAGAACCACGCGCGGACGGACTGCGGGCCACCGACCCGAACTTCCAGCGGGCTGTGGAGGACGGGGTTCGGCGCGAGCTGACGCGGCGAGAGATGCCCGCGATGCACCTCGAGCCCGAGGACCGCGAGGGATGGCTGGAGCGCGTCGAGGCTGAGGTGCTGGAGCGGCTGATGCCCCCGCAGCTCCCGCTGCTGTGAGGGGCGAGGGCAACCAAAGAAAATCGGCCACCCCCAGCTGGAGATGGCCGATTCGTTTCTCTGGGGGTCCAGGGCTAGTCGCGACGACGTCGAAGCATCGTCAGACCGAACAAGCCAAGCAGCCAGGCGAAGCCGCCCGCGTCGGTGTTGGTCGTGCAGCCACAGCCCGAGTCCGAGGGCGAAGGCGCCGCCGGAAGGCCGCCACCGGTGGAGCCGTCTCCGCCGGTGGAGCTGGGGTCGATCGGGTCACCCGTCGTCGTGCCGTCCGAGTCCGAGTCCGAACCACCACCACTGCTGTCCGCGGCGGGCTCGTCCGTGGTGGAGGAGTCGCCGACTTCGCCGGTCGAACCAGGCGCAGGCGCTTCGGGGACATCGAAGGTGATCAGCTCGACCGGGAACTCGACTTCGAGTCCCTCGTTGACGGGGAAATCGAGCGGGACCTCAACGGGGCCGAAGGGGACGAAGCCGATCGACCCGCTGATCAGGAAGATGAACGAGACGTCCGTGTCGAGTTCACCCTCCAAGGTGCCATAGATGTCCGTTGACTCGCCCGGCACCACATCAGGAAGGATGAGGTCTAGGTTGTCGTCCTCCGCGTCGTAGATCCCGACCTCATTGGCGATGATCGAGTCTTCGCCGTCCGTGAGGAGAATACGGTTGCTGCGGTACACGATCCCCGGAACGTTGAGTTGCCAGTCGACATCGATGGTGACTTGCGTGCCGTCGCCACCAGTGGGCAGGGAGAACATGGTGTCAAAGAGGTCGTTCGGGCCGATCGCCTCGTTGACACCGAAAGGTCGCTCAATGTCTCCGGGAAGGAGGTAGGGCGAGAAGGTGCCGTCTGCGGTCTCTTCGATGTTGTAGAGGCCAAGGTCGAAGTCTCCGAGACCGGGGAAGCTGAAGGTCACGCTGATCTCGATGCCGAGCGCGTTCTCCATCGTGCCGCCGTCCGCCTGTCCGGTGAACGTGAGCGACTGCGCGTCGAAGTCGTATTCGCCCTCGCCGAGCATCTGAATGTCGACTTCGTGATACGCGGATGCGTTCAACGCGATCGATGCGCCCAAGATCAGATTGATCGGACCGGAGGTCCAGGGGAACTCGTTCGGTCGAAACGATGTCTGAGGGTTGAAGCTGTCCGTGTCCGTCTCTGCGTGCGCCTCAGCTCCCACAAGGGCCGTAACGACGCCTACCATCAAAGCAATCTTCTTCATGTTTCCACTCCCTTAGATGCGCCCAGTCTCTCATGCCGTCCCCCCACGGGTCCGCCTACATGGACTCACCTTTGAGCACCGGGTACCATGGTTTTAATTTAGGCACCACGTGTCAGGCTTTCACCGGACCCTCGATTTGAGCGGAGCGTCTCAAGACCGGCGTTTATCGCCGCATTCCGCATCTCTGCGCGTTTTCTCTCGGATGTGCGGACCCGCGCCCTGGATCAAACGCGCACGACCCGCGGAAGGGGCAACCACCGAGTGCGAGAACTACATGGATGCACGGCTGGCCCAGACTTCGCCGACCGTGCCAAACGCGGAGGGGAGCTCGGCGCCGGGCTCGATTCCAACGATGTAGAGTTCGCCCGTCGGCAAGCTGAGGGCGGCCACAGGACGCGAGCCCGGCCCAAAACCGTTTACGCGCCACAGCTCGCTCAGCGTGGTGTCGAGTCGAAATACTACGCCGACTTCGTTCGGAATGTTCGCAAGGTTGTCGAGCTCACCGGTCGAAACGGCTACGACCACCCCGCCCTGCTGGTCCGGGACCAGGTGAGCAGCGAACGGGTTCGGCTCGTTCGGGAAGGTGAAGAGCGACGACTCGGACTCTTCCCCGTTCTCGTCGAGGTGCAGGATGAGAACGCCGTCCGTCACCCTGCCTCCGAGGAACTGACCGCCCTGCGCGTCCATGGCTAGCGCTCCCTCCGGTGCCGCGAACGGCAGCCCGACGCTCCATGCAAGGGTCCCGTCGGCGTTGATCTTGCGGAGGCACTCTGTCGCGGCGCCCTGGCATCCTTCAGGGGCGACGACCGAGACCAAGATCGATCCGTCCGGAAGAGCTTGGCTTGCGCGGATGAATGCTTCGTCATCGGCGTCAGCGCCCAAGTCGTCTTCCCACAGGTCAATGTCGAGGTCGTATTCGTAGGCGGTGAGCGATGAGGGACCTGTGGCGAGTACGAAGCCGGTCCCCAGCGACTCGACAGCGGCTGCGCCGCTGAAGCTGTTCCCGCCTGGGAATTGGAGGGCCTGTGCCGGCAACACGTCGCCGAGGGTCGTGTCGAAGACCTCGTACCGCAGAGCACTGGTGATACTGACACCACTTTTCGTCGTCTTGGTGCCCAAGACGATCGTTGCAGGGACGAGCGCTCGGCCATCCTCGAAGCGACGCGGTGTCGAGGGGAGACCTGCAACCGAGGAGCTGTTGATCTCATTGATCTCCCGGTCGAGTGTCACGAGCGACATCTGGGGATCGTTGTCCGGGCTATTCGTATCGAAGCCCGCGAGGACCAGTCGCTCGTCAGATACGGATACGATCCCGCCGAACAGTCCGACGGACTCTTCACTGTCGAACAGCCCTTCGTTGAGGTCATGGATCTCCCCCCCGCTCACCGAGCTCACCAGCTGCACCTCCTCACTCTGTGCCGTCTGCCCGCCCGTATCCGTCGCCACCGCCGAATACACGTGCCCGCCGTTGTCCGAGCTGGTCACCAAGGCTCCAAGCTCCCACGGCTCCTCGGTCACCACGCCAAGCGATGTCTCCCCATCGAAGAACTCCACGCTCGCGACGCCGAGGTCGTCGGTCACGGACGCGGTCAGCGTGACGAGGCTGCTCTCGGTGACGTCCTCGGGGGTGGTCGAGCTGTTGACCTCGAACGACTCGAAGCTGGGCGGCTCATCTCTAGCGGGCCCCCCGGTGTCCGTGTCGTCGGTGGTGCTCGTGGGGCCGGTTGGGTTTCCGGTGGGATCTCCGGTTGGGTCGCCGGTCGGATCGCCGCCGGTTCCGGTAATTGCGCCGGTCGAAGGCCCGGTCTCATCGGTGTCGGAGGTTCCCGGTGCGGAGTCCTCAGAAACCTCGGGGGAGAAGCAGCCCGCGAGAAAACTCGCCACGAACAAGACCGAACAGCGTCGCATGAGGCCATGGTCAGGGGGGCCTGTGAACACGTCAAGCGCTCCGCGGGCCCACGGACAGGTGCGCGGCCGTGAGGCCTGCTGTCCTCGATCGAGGACACAGCCCAAGCGGCTTGTCTGTCGAGCACTGACGGCGGAGCATTGCGGTGGTGCTCAGCGACTGCAGGCAGGTGACGCGGCGAGCGAGCGCAGTCCTGCTCGCACTCGCATCCGCATGCGGTTCGGACGAGCCTGCCGCGGGCACCACCTCCGGCACCACGACGGATGCGTCCTCCACGGTGACGAGCGGCACGTCGACCGAGGGTTCGTCGTCGACGGCACCGGACTCGAGCACCTCGACCGGTGCGCCGGCCTTCGAGCTCGAATCCTCCCCGAACGTGATCCGAGTTCAGGTCTCGTGGTCTCCTGAGGGGGGCTACTCGATGGGTCCGGTGAAGCGAGAGCTCAGCGGAACGCCAGCGCTCGCCCGCCGAGCGCAGCAGGTCGATCCCCTGGGCAGCTTCGTGGGGGTCATCTCCAATCCGAGGACCGGGGAGGAGGTCCTACAGCAGGCCGTCGGGACGGGCGTCTCTTACCGGGCACTCACGGGCTCGCTCACGTTTCGATTCCCCGCGTTCGCACAGCCGGTGACCTTCACCCTCTTCGCGCCCGATCCCGACACCGGCAACGCACTCGAGGTTCTCTCCGAGACGATCTCGCCCGAGTCGGCACAGCCCGTCCCGCGCCAGGCGGTGCAGGTCACGAAGCTCCGAGACGCGAGCCTGCAACCATCGCTGGCCGTCACGATCTATGCCGAGGGCTACCTCGAGGGATCGGAAGCCCTGTTCTTGGAGTCGGCCGATGCGCTGATCGACGTGTTGCAGGACAACGGCGTTCCCGGGTTCGAGTACATGGAGTTCAACGCGGTCTTCGCCCCGTCCGCGCAGCCGCTGGGCGTCGCGACCGATCTCGGGTTTCCGGTGCCCGTATGGGATTCGTTCCTGACCCTGTACCACCCCTACTGGAGCTCGTTTTCTCGGTGGTTTCACGTCATGTATCCGACCGACGAAGAGCGCTTCCGGGATGCGCTCGCCCAAGCGCCCTACGACTACCCGTTCATTCTCACCGACAGCGCCGAGTTCTGGGGGACGGGCAACTACAACGCGTTCACGGTCGTGCCGGCGAACATCGACTCGTTCGAGTACTTGGTCCTCCACGAGTTCGGGCACTACTTCGGGCTCAACGAGGAGTACTCGAGTAGCGACACCGAGCTGTTGTTCGCCCAGGGGGTCTTCGAGCCGTGGTCGCAGAACATGACGTTCCAACCGGCGGCGGTGGACATCAAGTGGAGCGCGTTGATCGAGGGTGGAGTGCCGATTCCCACCCCGACCGCACAGTGGCCGCGGGCGGGAATCGGGGCGTACATCGGCGGATATGCCGGGGAGGATTCGCGAAGCCTGATCCCGGTTCCCGACGGGGTGTGCACGATGTCCTCCGGCGTCGAGTTCTGCGACGTGTGCCGAGCCGCGATGCGCGACAAACTCGAGGCCGATCTGGCGCCGCTGTAGCAGCCCACAAAAAAACCGGCGGCTCCCGAGGAAGTCGCCGGCTCGCCACAACAAGCGCGTCTCAGCTGTGTCGACGCGCGAGGTTTTTCTCGCGGAGCTCTTGAACCCTGCGATGCAACGAATCCATTGCGTCCCGGACCGCGAGATACGCGTCTTCGTGGGTCCCCTTGGGGTCGTTGTCGTTGGAGACGACGACTTCACCGTGGGCGGTGCGGACGACGGCGTGCACATTGAAGACGTGGCCGCGGTTATGCGGCGAGCTCGCTTCGACACTGATGTGCGCGTCGAGGATCCGCTCTCCCGTCCTGGTGAGCTTTTCTACCCGCTCGGAGATTTTTTCCTCGAGCGCTTCGGAGCGGTCCATGCCGCGGTAGGTGACCTGAAGGGGGACTTTTGCCGTCGTTTCCGTTTCCTGCATGCTTTGCCTTCTGGGTGGGCCGGCCCGCTGGGGCGCCCACCCCAATTGTGGCCAATTCCCGGGCGCGATCAACCTCAACCTTTGCCCAGCATCGCTTCGCGTCAAACAGAGCGAAATCGAGGCCCCAGGCGTGGAATCAGACCCACAGGTAGCCTATTATGGTCCCCCATGGCCTCCGACGTCTCGGTAGACAACCGCCTGTTCTGCGAGATCGTGGCCGTGCTTCTGATCTCGGACGCTCAGGTCACGGATTCAGAGCAGCGCTTCCTCGACCGGCTGATGAAGCGATTCGAGTTCACGGCCGAGGACCGTCAGGCGGTCTTCAACTCGGTCAACATCGGGGAATCCGTCGAGGGCCGCCTCCGTCAGCTTTCCCCTGAGCGTCGTCCAGAACTGCTCGCCGAGCTCGAGTCCGCAGCCGCAGCCGACGGTGAGATCGGTCGCAGCGAGCAAGACATCCTCGACGAAGTCCGCAAGGCGATGGACCGAGAATTCTAGGAGGCCTCTCTAGGTTTAGGGGCGGGCGGGCGAGCGTGCCGCCTTGACGCCGACCCAGTTCTTGTTTCCGTCGACGTACCAGAGCACAACGGCTCGCATGCCGTCGTGCTCGCTGAGGTAGCTGAGCAGGTGTCCGAGCTGGACCGCCACCACGTCGTCTGTGGCGAGTTTGCCCAGGGTTCCTTTGCCCTCCTCGATCGCCTTGCTGATGCTGGCGACGTCACCGGTGAGGTCGGCGCCGTGGTCGAAGATCAGGTCGAGATCTCGAGTGATGTTGCCCGTGTCGTCGCGCAGCAGCTTGGCCACGACGCTCTTGTTCTTGGGGCTGTCCAGATCTTTGAACAGGCCGTCCACGCTCTCGAGCGTCTTCTCGGTATCGCCAAGGAAGGGTTGTACGTTGTGGTCGAGCGTGTCCAGGACGTCGTTGGCTTGGCCAGCGGCGCGCTGCAGGCCGAAGGAGGTTCGGTGCAGCGCGCCGAGGGTGCCGCCAATGTCCTTGCGGTATTGCTGCGAGTGAAGCAGCGCGGGGACCAGGCCTTCGCCGTAGGCCAGCGTGTGGCTGATGACCGCCAGGTTGTTCACCGTGCCCTTGAGGCCGCCCATCGTCTCTTCGCTTTGCAGCTCATCGATCAGCCCCATCACCGCGACGATGCTGTGGTCGGCGTGCTGCATGAAGCTATCGACGCGCTTGCGCAAGCGGTCGATGTCTTCGTTCAGGGAGGGCCGTGCCTGCACCCGCATGTTGGTCAAGCAGGCGTCGTAGGTGTAGTCCGGGAGGTCGTCGCGGGTGAGCGGGCAGAGCTCATCGCCACGTCCGGCGCTGATGTTGACCTTCTGATCGCCCAACACGCTGTTGGCTGCGATCACCGCGCGGCTGTCTCCACGGATGAGCTCAACGATATCGGCCGGGACCCGCATGTTGACGCGGCTTCGGATGTGGTCGACGTTGTATCGGGCGCAGACGCCCCTGGGTCCGGACCACAGCAGGTGGGTTTCTCGATTGCGGACGGACCCGGTGAAGCAAATCTCTTCTTGGGTGCAGTCGGTCGTGTTGTCGCACCGCGCGTGGTTTCCCTTGCCTGCGTATTCTTCGAGATCGGCGCAGTAGCCCTGGGGTGAGCAGAAGAGGTCTTGGTCGCAGCTATCGGTGCGGCCGTGGCCGTAGCGACCGAGGTCCTCGCTCAGCGGGTCGCATCGGTAGCGGACCTCCACGAAGTTCACCGCCTCGACGGCTCCCACATCCACGCCCGCGAGCTGAACGGGGCTTCCTTCTCGGAGGCCGGCGATGGTCCGAAAGTCGGCGTACACCGACACTCGTTCGGCGGTCAGCTCCTTCGTCCGCGGACCGAAGACAAACGCCACGAACATCAGGGCAAGCAGCACGAGCATGCCGATCCCCAGCATCACGTTGCTGCGGCTGCGTCGGCCCGGCATGGCTCAACGATAGCGCGAACCCGCACCTTTTCGCAGAACCCTCGAACCACGGTACGCTAGTCCCCGTGGTTGCGGGTTGGGGACACGGTGGGGCGCTTGTAGGGCGGGGCAGCCTCGGTGTCCTCAGCCTTGTCCTCCTGGGCTGCTCCGGTGGCGAGATCGACTCCGGGGGACTGGCCGACTCTGCGTTTGGCGACTCCGCCCCCACATCGGGACCGGTCACGACCGGAGTGACGGGTCCGACCACCGGCGTTGGAGGCAGCGGCGATGATGGGGGCACCAGCGGCGGCCTGGACGAGACCGGCGGAGGCGGCGGGTGCATCGACGCTGACGGAGACGGGTTTGGCAACAACTGTCCGGCGGGTCCCGACTGCAATGACGCGAACGCAGGCGCGTGGACCGAAGCGGCTTGCGAGACGTGTGTCGACGCCGATGCCGATGGATGGTTCGGCGCTTGCGATGCGTACCCCGAGGGCGTGCAGGGTCCCGACTGCGATGACGACAATGGCTGCGTGTGGACCGAGCTCGGCTGCATGAGCTGTGTCGATGCGGACGACGACGGGGTCTGGCTCGGCTGCGATCTCTATGGCGACTGCGCGCCGGGCCCGGATTGCGACGACGGCAACGTTGCGGTGGGGGAGGGCGACGCGGTCGAGGTTTGCAATGGCGTGGCCGAGAACTGCGCGGGCGAAATCGACCCGTTTCCCGCTGACCAGATGTGCCCCGACGACCCCGACGTGACCGGATGGGCCTGCGATCCCCCTTCTGTGGGGGAGGACGGTTGCGTGATCACGAGCTGCGAGACCGACCTCGTTGACCTCGACGCCGATCCGGTGACGGGCTGCGAGTGCGAGTCGATCCCTGCAGGGGACGAGGGCGTCGACTGTGCCAACCCGATCGACGTTGGCGATCTCTCCGACGCTGCGTCCTCCGTCACGGTCTCGGGCAATGCAGTCCCAGTGGGGCGCGTGATCTGGTACCGTTTTCGCGGCGTCGATCTGGCCGACACCTCCTGCGACAACTACCACGTGCGGGTCAACTTCCTTTCGAACCCCGGGGACCAGTACGCCTTCTCGGTGGGACGCGGCTCGTGCGAGGCGGCCAACCAGGCTGTCGAGTGCAACGACTACAGCTGGGCCACCGACATGCGGGTGACGATCGACGGGCAGCTGACCGGGCAATGCCCATGCACCGCGCCCGCAGCCGCGCCGGTGGCCAACCGGAGTGTCTGTGAAAACGACACCTCCGAGTACTTCGTTGCGGTGTACCGGACCGACATGACCGGGGGCGATCCCACGTGCGCCCCGTACCAGCTGGCGATCAGCAACGGCGTCTACGACTCGCCCTGACGTCGAGCCTATGTCGAAGTTGTGTCGAAGGTTGGTTGACCCTAGACGCCGCTAGCGCCTTGATCTCGGGGGTTTCGGGCCCGATCCGTTGCGGAACGGCCGGCGGACCGTACCCTCGCGCTCATGCGAGCTTACTCCCGGATCCGCGCATCCCTCATCTTCGGAACCCTCACCGCCTGCGGCGGGAGCGCGGATTCGCTGGAGAACGCGACCGAGACCGAGGGTGGTCCAGGCTCGACCGGGAGCGCCGAGACCGGCAGCTTTGAGGACACCGGGCTCGATCCCGAGACGGGCGGTGTCGACGAGACCGGCGATCCTCCCGCGTCGGCCGCAGGTCGCTGCGACTACACGAACCCGTTCTCGATGGGACCGGAGTGTCGCGAGTACTCCGGCTCTGGCTGGACCGGCGACGAGGTGCTGGCCGACTGCGAGGAACAAGGCGGCACGGCGACGCTGGACGCGATCTGCGACACGAACGATGTGCTGGGTCGCTGCATCTTCGACGGCGGCACCGATCGCGAGGTTCAGACCGTCTCGTATGGCACCGACGCGGGGTCGTGCGCGATCACGCAGACCGGATGCGAGACCTTCGGCGGCGGGGAGTTCGAGCCCGGCAGCGTGTGTGCCGGCGAAGACCCGGTCGACACCGGCGGTGGCCCGGGCTCGCCCTTCATTCAGCCCACGCTCGAGTGCCGCGATCCGATCGCGGGCGAGGAGCCGGGAAATGGCCCGGGCGGACAGGTTTGCACATGGCAGCTGATCTCCGGAGCCACCGAGGAAGGGCGCCGCTATGCGGACTACGCCGACTGCAACATCGTCTACACCCAGCGCCCCTACTACGCGGTCGCGGGCAACGATGAGACCGACGACGCCCGCATGGACGACCCAGAGTACGCGGCTGAGGTGGACTGGGTGCGCGAGCAGGTCGAAGCCACCGCGTGTGCATGCTGCCACTCCGACGTGGCGCCGATGGGCACATCCAACTGGACGATCGACGCCCCCGGAAACTGGATCGGCACGTTCGACGACACGGGCCTTGCCTTTTCCGCGGGCTGGATCGACTCGACGTCCTTCGGCGAGTTCGCGCCGCAGGACAACAACGGCTTCGACCGAACCTACGGCATCCCTTCGACCGACCCGCTGCGCATGCGAGACTTCTTCCTCGGCGAGCTCGAGCATCGTGGGTTGGTCGAAGAAGACTTCGCCGATGAGCCCCCGTTCGGTGGACCGCTGTACACCCAGCTCGTCTACCAGCCCTCCGCATGCGAGAAGGACGAGCGTGTCGATCCCGACGGCTCGATCCACTGGGACGGCGGCGGTGCGCGTTACATCTACGTGCTGGAGTCCGGCGCCGGAAACCCGACGGTGCCGCCCAACCTGGACCTGCCCGAGGGGACGTTGTGGCGGGTTGACGTCCCCTGGGATGAAGAGGACGTGATGTTCAGCGGCGAGGTCGACTATGGAGACGCGCCATCGATCGCCGCCCAGACCTTTCCGGTCTCGGACTCCGCGCCGGCGCTCACGCCCGGGCAGGAGTATTATCTCTATGTCTCGGCAGACGTGGGGATCCCGCTGACGCGCTGCTTGTTCACGTACTGACGCGTGATCTTCGGCCGCCGGGTTGAGCCCGCGGGCACGGTGTACCCTCGGACCATGCCGGGTTCACGCGTGCCGCCCTCCGAGGCGCCGACGATCCAGCCCCCGGTCGGGTGGGGGACCGGGATGCGCCACGCCTCGACGATGCCCGGTGGGACCCACGAGACAATGCCCGGACAGGGCGTAAGCCTGGTGACCACCGCGGACCCGCGAGCGCGCGCGACCTCGTACCAGCCCGGGAGCATCATCGCCGATACGTTTCGGGTGGAGCGGGAGTTGGGGAGCGGTGCGATGGGCGTAGTGCTGCTCGCGACCGACCTGGCGCTCGAACGACAAGTGGCGCTGAAGGTTCATCGAGCCGACAGCCCCGCCGACGTCGCTCGCCTGGCCCGGGAAGCCAAGGCGCTCGCCAAGGTGCAGCACCCGAACGTGGTCGGGATTTACGACGTTCGTGAGTCGGGCGGCAGCTTGTTCATCGCGATGGAGTACATCGAGGGAGAGAGCGCGCGTTCGTGGATGACTCGAACGGAACTCTCGTGGCGCGCGCGACTGGACGTCTGCCTCCAAGCCGCGCGGGGGCTTCACGCCGCTCATCAGGCTGGCCTGGTGCACCGGGACTTCAAGCCGGAGAACATTTTGATCGGTGCGGACGGTCGGGTTCTCGTCGCGGACTTTGGCTTGGCGCGAACGCCCGGGGCCGTTCCGATCGACCCCGCCACGCCCAGTCCCGGCGTCGACGCTCAACTCACCGCGGTCGGTGCGGTCACCGGAACGCCGGCGTACATGTCTCCCGAACAGTGGCAAGGCGGCGCGGTCGATGCTCGCTCCGACGTGTTTGCGCTCAGTGTCGTCACGTTCGAGGCGCTCTATGGGCGACGCCCGTTTGCGGGCAACACAGCCGGCGAGCTGGTCTACGCGATCACCCGCGGGATGGTCCGAGCCCCTCCGGCAGATACCGAGGTGCCCAAGAATGTGTTCGACGTGCTGCGCCGCGGCATGGCGGTCGCGCCGGGGCAGCGCTTTGGCTCGGTCACGATGCTGGTGCGTGCCCTCGAGTCCGCCGTCTCTGCGCCCGGACGGGCGGGTGTTGCGTTGGCGTTCGGAATTGCCGTGCTGGTGTTTGGAGGCATTGGCGCGTCAGCGTGGGCGCTGAAGAGCTCGAATTCGGTGCAGAGCCCGGGCGTGGTCTTCCTCGAGGGCGAAGACGCCGAAGACGCCGAAGACGCCGTAGCTCTCCAGTCGGTTGCCGCGGCCGTGCCG
>CAYGTG010000145.1:0-11913 GCA_964352485.1 uncultured Nannocystaceae bacterium
AGCTCCGCCAGCAGCTGCGCACACTGATGGAGGGTGAGGCGACGCAGATCCTCCAGGGAGCGGTGGCGGAGCTACGGGATCAGTACGACGCCGCCGCGGTACAGGCCTATCTCGACGCGGTGATTCAAGACATCGTGCATCGGCGCCTGGGGGCTAGCGAGAACGGCGAGTTCACGCGGCTGTACCAGGTCAACCTGGTGGTCGGCCACGACCCCGACGAGCGTGCGCCGGTGATCGTCGAGAACGCCCCCTCCATGCGTTCGCTGCTGGGCAGTATCGACGTTGCTCGCGGTCCGGATGGTGAGCGACGGGCCAACCACATGTCGATTCACGCCGGGAGTCTGCTGCAAGGCGACGGCGGCGTGGTGATCGTCGAGGCCATGGAGCTGCTGCAAAACCCGGGCGCATGGCGGGCCTTAGTTCGAACGCTGCGCAGCGGTCAGGTCGAACTCATCCCGCCCGAGTCGGCCTACGCCGTCGCCGTGCCAGCACTCAAGCCGGAGCCCGCCCAAGTTCGGGTCAAGGTGGTGCTGATCGGGGACAATCGCACCTACTACCTGCTGGATCAGAACGACCCCGATTTTCCTCTGCTCTTCAAGGTGCTCGCCGAGTTCGACAGCGAACTCCCACGCGGTGAGCAGAGCCTGGCGATGTACGCCCAAGTGATCAGCGGGCTGGCGCGCAAAGAAAAGCTGCTTCCCTTCTCCGCCGGAGCCGTGGCACGGCTCGCCGAGCACGGGGCACGCATCGCCGGCCACCAGCACAAGCTCAGCGCTCGCTTTGGTCGGCTCGCCGATCTGGCGCGAGAGGCTGCGTACCTCGCCCGCAAGCAACAGAGCGATGGCGTGAGCACAGAGCATGTGTCCGAGGCGATCACCCGCACGAAGCGACGCGCCGACGGGCCCGCACGACGCTTTCGAGAGATGATCGCCTCGGGCTCGATTCGCATTCAGACCGAAGGCTTGCAGGTCGGTCAGGTCAACGGGTTGGCAGTGATCGCCGCCGGACCGCTCACCTATGGCTTCCCCACCCGCATCACGAGCACCATCGCCCCGGGCGTGGGCGGGGTGATCAACATCGAGCGCGAATCCCAGCTCAGTGGAGCGATTCACACCAAGGCGTTCTACATCCTCGGGGGCCTCATGCGGCACCTGCTGCAGACCGACCATGCGCTCACCTTCGAAGCTTCGATCGCGTTCGAACAGAGCTACGGTGGGATCGATGGCGACTCGGCCTCGGCGGCAGAGATATGCTGCCTGCTCAGCGCCCTCACCGGGCTTCCGATTCGCCAGGACCTGGCCATGACGGGCGCAATCGATCAGCTGGGCAACATCCTGCCGATCGGCGCGGTCAACGAAAAGATCGAAGGGTTCTTCGATACCTGTGCGTCGCAACGGCTCACCGGCACGCAGGGGGTGATCATCCCGCAGAGCAACGCGACCGACCTGATGCTTCGGCCGGACATCGTGCAGGCGGCACGCGAGGGCACGTTCGGCGTGTTCGCGGTGACCCACATCCGACAGGCGATCGCGCTGTTCTTCGGCGCCGAGGCGGGGGAGTACACCGAGACCGGGCTTGACCCGGCAACCGTGCTGGGTCGAGCGAGCAAAGCGGCGCGCCTGCTTTGGGAGCGCAGCGCGACCGGTCCGGCTCGGCTGCTGAGCGAGGCCTTCTCCACCGAGGAGATCATCTTGTCCACCCAGTCGAAGGAGTGAAACGCTCAGACGCGGTGTCCCGGTTCGATGGTGGCTGCACAGGCCGTCGTGAAACTCGACCCGACGTCTCATTCGTCCATCGCTATCCGCCGCGTTGGGGCGCAGGTCGTCATTGTTCCCACGAACCGTAGATCTCAGTGACAACGACCGGATGCCTACAGACGAAGGTCCAGATGCCTACAGACGAAGGTGAAGTTGTGTCGGGACGCACCAAAATAGCAGTGTTTCAACCCGGGACACATGCCGCGTGACTCTGAGACCGATGTATCCGGCGTTGGAGGCTAGACTCCAACCATGAGTGGGTCGCAGATCCCGGATGATGTACGCGAACGCCTGTTCGTCGAGGCAGAACGGGCCGCGGGTATCGGGAGCTGGGCGTGGGAAGCGGCGTCGGGGGCGGTCCAGCTTTCGGACAACGCATTGCGTCTGCTCGGTCACACACGTGCCGGGCTCGAGCCTACGGTCGCTGCATTCGTGGAGACTATCCACCCGGCCGACCGCGAGAAGTTTGAGACGTTGCTGGCGGAATCGCTTCAAGCCGAGGCGGGCCAGAGCATCGAGTTCAGGGTGGTCCGACCCGACGGGGAGACCCGCACCCTGTTTTGTCGCGGTGTTTCGGATCGTGGTCCAGACGGTCGACTCATCCGCACGGTCGGCACGGTTGTCGATCGCACCGAGGACATCGCGCGCCGCAACGAAGCGGAGCGGATCCGGACCCTCCTCGCCCTCTCGCAGCGAATCGCGCGGCTCGGCACGTTCATCTGGGACCCCCTCACCGACACGGCCGAATGGTCGGGCGAGATCGCGAGCATCGTGGGAGTGGACGACCCGATGGGCATCGAGGCGTTCGTCGGTATGGTCCATCCCGAGGACCTTCCGCGTTTCGCAGCGATTCGCGAGACCGTGCTTCGAGACCGTGTTGCCGGACCGGTGCCCATTCGCGTTCGGCGGCCCGACGGGGAGATCCGGCATCTCGTCTTTCACGTGGTGAGCACCAGCAACCCAGAGATCAGCCCGCAGATCGGAGTGCTGCAGGACGTCACGGAGCGTACCAAGCTCGAGAATCAGCTCCGAACTTCCGAGACGCTGGAGTCGGTCGGACGTCTGGCGGCGGGGGTGGCCCACGATTTCAACAACCTGATGACGGTGATGCTCAGCAACGCCGAGGAACTCTCGCAGGAGCGTCCCGACGAGCGGCTGGACCAGATCCTGTCGGCCGTCGAGTCTGGAGCGGAGATGGTGCGGCGCCTTCTCTCTGTGGGGCGACGGGGCCCGACGAACCCACAGCCCGTCGATCTCAACGACACGATGAGGGATCTGTCGAAGTGGGCCAATCGGGTTCTTGGAGACGACCTCGAGCTCGCGCTCGAGCTCACTGAAGACCCGACGCCGGTTGTGGCCGATCCGGCGGAGCTGCATCAGGTTGTTCTTAACCTGCTCGTCAACGCTCGCGACGCGATGCAAGCCGGGGGCAAGGTCACCCTGCGCAC
This sequence comes from uncultured Nannocystaceae bacterium, assembly GCA_964352485.1. Taxonomy (GTDB): domain Bacteria; phylum Myxococcota_A; class Polyangia; order Nannocystales; family Nannocystaceae; genus CAJXVA01. The sequence continues at coordinate 3,206 of CAYGTG010000145.1, forward strand.
TGGGCTGCACAATGGCAGTGTTCGCCTGGAGGTGGTCGACCAAGGCGTCGGCATGGCTCCCGAGGTGCTGGAGCACGCGTTCGACCCCTTCTTCACGACGAAGCCGGTGGGGCAGGGAACGGGGCTGGGCCTGTCCATGGTTCACGGAGTGATCACAGGGCTCGGTGGTACGGTTAGCCTCACCAGCCTTGAGAATCAGGGAACCGAGGTCCGCATCTCCCTGCCGCGGACGTCAGCTCCGGCGGTTCCCCGCGAGTCCGCCGAGGCTGTGTCGACCGGCTCAAAAGCAGGGACCCTCCTCTTGGTGGAGGATGACGAAAACGTCCGGCGGGTCATTGCACGGATTCTCGAGCGGAGTGGTTTCGTGGTCCTCCTCGCGTCGGGTCCGAAGGAGGCAGAAGGGCAGCTCGAGCGGTCGACGCCCGATGTCGTTGTGACCGACGTCTCAATGCCAGACGGCGGGGGCCGACGGGTTGCAGAGCTGGTGGCCGAGGCGTGCCCTGACGTGCCGATCGTCTTCGTCACCGGCAATGCCCGCGAAGCCGCACTTCCGGGGCCCGTGGTCCACAAACCCTTCAAGCCAGGAGAGCTACTCAGTGTCGTGACTGCCGTGCTCGAACGGTAGGAGTGGGCCCCGCTTTCAGGCCACCAGGTTGCTCCGAACCTCTCTCCGGAACCCCGGACTGAACGTCAGCTCTGCGGACCGAGACGTCCGCAGCAGTGGACTCCTCCGTGATCAACCATCCGCCCCGCGGATGTCATCGCCGGCCCACTCGGGCTCATTGCTGGCCGGTTCGGCTCGGCGTGCTAGGCCCGGCCGCATGAGGAATTCAGCAGCCCGATGACGCCATACGAGACCACCAATCACTTCTTGGGCCTCGGCTTCGACACGCTCGAACTCGACGACGACTACAAGCGCATGCTTCAGACGCCGAGCCGTGAGCTCCGCGTCGAGGTGGTGATCACCAGGGACGACGGGTCGCTGGGCAACTTCGTCGGCTACCGGACCCAGCACGACAACTCGCGCGGTCCGTTCAAGGGGGGTCTGCGGTTCCACCCGCAGGTGGAGCAAGAGGAAGTGCGCTCGCTGGCGAGCTTGATGACGTGGAAAACTGCGGTGGTCGGTGTGCCCTATGGCGGCGCCAAGGGAGGCATACAAGCCCAGCCTCGCGATCTCTCGATGGCCGAGCTGGAGCGGATGACCCGCTGCTTCGTTCGGCAGATTCACGAGTTCATCGGTCCTCACCAGGATATCCCGGCTCCCGACATGAACACGAACGCCGTCGTCATGGGGTGGATCTTCGACGAGTACTCCCGACTGCATGGCTTTTCTCCGGGGGTGGTCACGGGCAAGCCCGTGGAGCTGCATGGATCGCTGGGCCGTAGCTCGGCGACCGGCCGCGGCTGCATGTTCGCGCTTCGCGAAGTGCTCGGCGCGGCGGGGACGACACTCGAAGGCAAGCGGGTCGCGATCCAGGGCTTTGGCAACGTGGGTAGCTGGGCTGCACGCTTGCTCGCCGAACAGGGGGCCAAGATCACCGCGACCTCCGACATCAAAGGCGGCATCTTCAATGGCGACGGGCTCCACATTCCGGCGCTGCTCGAGCACGTGGAAACCACGGGGTCGGTCGTCGGCTTCCCTGGTAGCGAGCCGATCGACAACGATGACCTCTTGCTGAGCGACTGCGACGTGTTGATGCCGGCGGCGCTTGGCCACGTGCTCACCGCAAGCAATGCCGGACACGTGAAGGCCAAGTACGTGCTCGAGGGTGCAAACGGTCCTTGCACGGCCGAGGCCGACGAGATCCTGGAGCGTCGCGGAGTCGTCTGTATCCCCGACATCTTCGCCAACGCCGGTGGCGTGACGGTGAGCTACTTTGAGTGGGTGCAGAACCTGCAGAACTTCCGGTGGTCCGAAGACAAGGTGAACACCGAGCTCGACAACGTCATGACCCAAGCCCACCAAAAGCTCCGGACGGTGATGGACCAGCACAAGGTGTCGCTGCGCCGGGCCGCGTTCGTTCACGCGATCGAGCAGGTCAAGTCAGCCACCGACCTTCGCGGCTTGCAGTAAGAATCGGGTTGGCACGCTGACGGTGTAGGAGGCGCGTCGCGGCTGCGGGGGCCGCGAGCACTGCGCATCTGCGCGACGTACGGACACGAAGGCCGGTGGCAGACCGGTGTGGCGGTTTTTCCGGATGCGACCTAAGTTCGCGGTGGGTCCCGATCCCATGGAGACGTTGAAAACCTTCCTCGACCAGCCGTTCGTCGAGCCCGTCCTGATTGTCCTCGCCTCGGTGGCGATGGCCTACCTCGTCGAGCTGGTCATTCTCCGCGCGCTGCTGGTGATGGCCCGAAAGACGGCGACCACGCTCGATGACGAGATCCTCGAGGCGTTGCGCCAGCCGATCTTTCTCAGCGTCATCTTCGGGGGCCTGGCGCTGGCCACGGCATCGCTCGGACTCGAGGACCCGGGCCGCTTCGTGGTGATGGGCGGGCTCAAGACGTTCGCCGTCATGACCTGGACGGCGGCGACCATGCACGTGGGCACGACCATCGTGCACTCGCTCGGCAACACGGACCGCCTGGGCTCGGTACTCCAGCCGCGCACGGTGCCGGTGTTCGACATGCTGCTCAAGGTCGTGGTGCTCGTCATCGCGATCTACTTCATCTTCGTGGCGTGGGACGTCGACCTCACCGCGTGGCTGGCCTCGGCCGGCATCTTGGGCATCGCGGTGGGCTTTGCGGCCAAGGACAGCCTGGGTAACCTGTTTGCGGGGCTGTCGATCTTGGCCGACGGGCCCTACAAGCTCGGCGATTGGCTTGTGGTCGACGGCACCATTCGTGGCGAGCTGCGCGGCAAGGTCACCCACATCGGGATCCGATCCACCCGCGTGCTGACGATGGACGACGTGGAGATCACCGTCCCCAACTCCCAGATCGCCAACGCCCAGCTCATCAACGAGAACGGCGGGCCGGATCGCAAGCAGCGCGTGGAGGTGTTGGTCGAGGTTGCCTACGGTAGCGACGTGGACAAGGTGCGCGAGGTGTTGTTCGAGTGTGCTCACAACGAGCCCATGGGCGAGAGCGACCCCGAGCCTCAGGTGCGATTCCACCGCTTCGGCGCATCGGGGCTCGAGTTCAAGCTGTTCGTGTGGCTGGGGGACCCATACTTTCGCTCGCTGCTGATCGACCAGCTCAACGTCGCGGTCTACAAGGCGTTCGCGGCGAACAAGATCGAGATTCCGTTCAGCAAGCACGACCTCTACATCAAGGAGATGCCCGGCGAGGGGCCCCGTGGCTGAAGGCTGGGGAGGTGTGAGAGGCCGGCTACGGCAGCGACGTGGACCGGGTGCGCGATGTGCTGTTCGAGTGTGCGCACAACGAGCCCGACCTGCGCCTCGTCACCACCACTGTGAACCGGACCGTCACGCGCAAACTGTGCCGGGCGAGACCCGGCGGCCCGGGCTACGAACCAACCCGCCCGTGCAACACAAGGATCTGATCTCCTCCATCATGACTGCCGACCCCGAGACGGTGGACGTCGGTGACACGCTCAGCCGAGTCCGTCGGCTCATGGCCGCGAAGCGGTTTCACCACGTGCCGGTGGTCGACGGCCGTCGGTTGGTCGGCCTGCTGAGCGCCACAGACATGATGCGGCTGAGCATCAGCGCCTACGGGGCCGACGCGAAGACCGTGGACGCCATGCTCGACGCACAGTTCTCGATCCAGCAGGTCATGACGACCGGCCTGTTCACGGTGCACAAGGAGCAGACTGTCCATCATGCGGCGGACAAGCTCCGTGGTGGCGACTTCCACTGCCTTCCAGTGGTGAACGACGATTGCGACCTCGAGGGGATCGTGACGAGCACCGACCTGATCCAGTACCTGTTTGACCTCGGCTGAGGCGCCAGCTCGCGGGGCTCGTTCTTGGTGTTCTCCGAGGAAGGCGAGGCGGCGTTCGATAACGATGCGCTTGGCTACTCGGGTTCGCCGCGCTCGATGCGAACCTCGAGCGGAGTCGCGTTGTCCCGGACGTCCCACATTGTGCCCCGGACTTCGATCCACTGCGTGGCCTCCGGGATGTCTACGAAGCCCTCGGGATCCGCGATGACGTCGCACTGCCCTTCTTCGTCGCGCGTGAGTTGGGTGAGCGCGTAGCGGAAGGTCCGCTCACGGTTGCCGATGTCCGAGTTCGGCCAGCTGCCGTCGACCTGATCCGCGGCGTTGCCGAAGTCGAGGAGCTGCAGCGTTCGTAGGCGGTAGGGCGCGGAGTTGTCCGCGTAGAGGTCGTCGACCTCACAGCGTGCGATCGAACGCAGGACGTTGCCCTGGTCGTCGAGGATCTCGAACGCGAACGCGTCCACCTCGAAGTTGCGATCCGAGGTCTCGTCCCGGTCGAAGACCTCCAGCACCAGGTCGAGCCGGCCCGTGACGAGTTCGTCGTGTCGCAGCGCGTCGTCGTCCAGCAGATACGCGTCGACCAGCTCGAGGGGCGTGTCGTCCAGGTAGGGCATGAACCGGGCCGCGTCGAGCGAGCGGATGTTCTCCCCGTCGATGATCGAGACGTGGGTGTGGCGAAAGGCCTCGAGCTCGTTCGGGTCGGTGAACCAGGACATCGTCGAGGCGAGCGTCCCGATGCGCTCACCGGCCTGTACGTCGATGAGCTCGCGCCCGGCCTCGAGCAGCTCTTCGGTGGGCTGGACGTGCATCAGCTGCACGACGGCTCCCGACTGCTCGTCGTAGATCGCGACCACGGTCGAGTAGTCGCTGTTGCCAGCGCCCCGGTTGCCGGACCAATCGAACACTCCGGCGGGACCGCTGACCGGGGCAAAAACCTCGGCGCTGGTGGTCGGGTCGGCGCGCAACACGTCGAGTGCGGTGTGGAAGTAGGGCGTCTGCCACAAGAGCAGCGGCGTGCCGAAGCGGTCGAGCAGCGCCGTCTCCCCATTGCGCATCGGCCACTGGGGCATGAGCTGCTCGAGGTCGACGGCTACGTCGAAGCCTGCCTCCTCGAAGTGAGCCGCGATGACCCGGTAGCCGGAGCCGTCGTGTTCGCGCTCGAAGAACTGGCCGTTGGGGAGGTCAGCCTTGCCGTCTTCGGGCTGCTCGGCGTCTGCACTTGTCTCGGTCGCCGGCTCCTCGCAGCCCACGCCCAGACCCATGGCAACGACCGTCAGGCCAAGACGCAGAGCGAGTTTGACGAGACGCATGTACGATAATGTGCTCTCGGGACCCACGCGCGTCAAGCCAAGCTGCGACCGTCCGGCCTCGGCTCCACACCAGCTCGGTCGCCCAATGCGGAGTAGACATGCGCACCGCGCGCGCATCGACATGCGCTGGGTCTGGGGCGCGGGCTCCCTCGCTTCTCACCGCACCTCACCTCACTTTCACTCGACCGCCGCCAGCGGCTTGCGAGGAGCGAGCTGCAGTGACTGTCCCGAGTCGCCGAGCGGAACGGAGAGCGGTGATTCGGTGACCGGCCACTGGCCCTTGATGGTGTTCTGGGGTTCATCGCCGGTGAAGGCCAGGTAGCCGTACTTGCCGTAGTGGGGGAGCTTACGCGCGAGTCCGGGGACTGCTGCCGCCCGCTGCGTCGCGACCCAAGCGAGGGCGTGCTCGGGGTTGTCCGGGGACCGGGTGACGACGACGGCCGCAACATCCTCGCGCCGCAGGGGGTGGCCGGCCACGGTCACGCTCGTGGCGTCAGAGGCGAACGACTTGGGGTCCATGGCCTGGGCGAGCATCGGGCGGAAGCGATTCTTCCAACCGAACAGCCACACCGCACGATCGCCCGGCAGCTGCTCGAGCGCGTCGTCGGTTTGGATCTGCACCCGTGACTCCTGACCTTTGCGCCACGACTCCGCAAGCTCGCGATAGGCGTCGCGGAGATCTTTGGGCGCGGCCGAGGGCAAGACCAGCAGCACCTGGTCGGCACCGAATGCTTGGCTTATCGCCGGGGGCGTCTCCTCGCGATGAAGGCGTCGGAAGACGTCGAAGGATGGATCGACGGCCAGGTGTGTGGCCTGCCCCGGCAGCTCGATGTCGAATGCCTGCGTCTTCGTTTGCATGGCGACCTCGTGCCAGTGCGCGTGCTGCTGAGCTTCCACCTGAGCTGCCACCGGTACGCGCAATGCGAACGCCTCCCCCTGTTGGGTCTGCTCGATGACCCCTCGAACCCGGGTTCCACCGTTGGTTTGGGAGACGGCCACGTCTCGCAGACGCAGGGCGGGTGCGCCGGGCCGCGAGACCCACTGCTGAAAGAACGCGCGCAGGTCCGTATCCGTGGCCGAGCCGAACGCAGCTTCTACGGCCGACCAGTCGGTCTGTCGGAACGCATGGGCGGCGTAGAGCTTGCGGAGCCCCGCCCGAAACCCCTCGTCGCCCAGCCGAAGGCGCAACATGTGGAATACCATGAGCGTCTTGCCGTATCCCACCGCCTGGGTCACGGCGTCGTGGCGACCGCGGAACTCGGTGAGCGCGAAGTCATCGTTCTCGTCGACGTAGTCGGCATACCGCTGCAAGACACCTCGTCGATGGTTGCCGCCGTCGCCCCGCTGCTCCGCGAGCAGGTGGTCGGCCAGGTACGTGGTCAATCCTTCGGCCCAGTTCCCCGATTCGTAGTCGACGTAGACGCTGTTGCCCCACCAGTTGTGCAGGATCTCGTGCGGGTACGACGTATACGGAATGAAGGGCATGCGAATCACGCGAGGCCCCAGGGCGGTGAACGAGGGCATGCCGTAGCCGGACTCCCAGAAGTTTTCCACGAGCGCGAACTTGGAGTACGGGTAGGGCCCGATCAGCTCGGCATACATCTTCAGATAGGGCTCGGTGAGGTCGAGGTAGCGGGTGGCGAGCTCCTCGTCGGGCGTGCGCAGCAGGACCACCGCATCCGCGGTCTCGCCCTCTTTGCGGTACTCGGTGAACTGTCCCGCAATCAGATACACCTCTTGCTGCGGCGAACTCTCGGCCCACGTCTCGCGCACGAAGTCGGGGCCATCCTCCCGCTTCGTGCGTCGGCCCTGGCTCAGCGAACGCCAGCCCGCAGGCAGCACGACCTCCAGCTCGAACGACATCTGTGAGACGTCCTGCAGCGCGGGAAGCCAGTGCGTGGCGCCGGTGAGGTAGACACCCTCTTCCCCGATCAGCCCGACAGATGCTTCGGACGAGCTTCCGTAGCTCTCGCCATGCTCGGCCGGCGGATGATGGACGACGCCGGCATAGCGCAGGTCGATCTGGCGGGTGCCCGGGGGCGCCACGACGCGATGGCGCTGCAGCTGCAGCGGGTCCGAGTCGGGCACCTGTCCCAGCGAGACCAGCTCCATTCCACCGCTGAGCGACTCGGGGTTCAGGTTGCCGTGCAGCTCGAACTCCACCGGACCGGACACCGCGGTCGGGAAACGGATCTCGTCGACGACCGAGAGCCGATGGCCGCTTGGGTCGAGCTCCACGGTCACCGCGTGGTGGGCCATCGTGGGGGGCGATGCGGCGTTCCCAACCGGCGCCAGAGACACGGTCGCATCACGCTCGCATGAGAGGAGCAACGCGAACAGCAACAGGTCGGTCGGCTTCGCCATTGGGCGCTGCCGAGGCTACCAGCTCCGGCTGGACACCAGTCCCAACGAGTTCGACACGCTCGTCTGAGCTGCAGGTCGTGGTTTTTTTCTCAGCCCGCTAGCTGCGGGGCAGTGGGCGGTTGGGCATGAGCCCCCACAGGATGAACGGGGTCGCGATCCCCACGATGATGGACCCACCCACCGTCGCCGCCATTGCGAGCACCACTCCCCCGGGAACGCGCATGAGTTCCTCCAGCCGGACCTGCTCAAGCGCGAGCGCTGCCGCGCGGTGAACCGCAAACGATGCGGCCATCGTCCCCAACGCCCATCCCCACGGGCTGCGGGAGACCCCTCGCCCCATGGCCAGGGCGAACATTCCCACGCCGACGGTGGTCACCGCCTCGAACAGGAGCGCGGCCAAGAAACCGAACGCTGCGGCAGGCACGGCCAGCGAACAGGCACCGTACCGGCCCTATTCCAGCGCCCAGAGTCGTTTCGGGTGATGGGGGTGCGTCAGCATTCCGAGGCTGACGCGCTCAGGCTGAGATCGAATCGCCTCTCAGCGCGGCTTGGGAGTGATCACGTTGACCACACCTTCGGCCTCCTGGATGTACCGCACCTCGCAGACGACGCCCCGAGCATCCGTCACATCCCAGCCTGTCTCGCCCCCATCGGACATCTCGTCGCAGTACCAGGTGCCCGGCACCTCCGTGGTGGAAGCCTCGAAGCTCTCGAAGTCATCACGGTCTACCGTCTTGCGGTCGAGCATGTAGACCTCGCGGTTGGTTCGGTCCACCTGTGGGGCTGCTTCGGGCAGCGCCGCGACCGCTTCGCAAGGCTTCACGCCTCTTGGGCGAAGGCGGACGCGGCCGTGATCCCGTTTCACGTTCTTGTCGGAGACTTCTCGCACGCCAACCGCCAACTCCCGGGCTGTGCCTGAGACGAGCCGCCTCGAACTGCCCGGATCAAACCGGGACATCACAGCCCCTTCTCGCCTGCCGTGGATGAAGCTCCTCGCTCGCGTCTTCCGCGTCGACATCTCCGTGTGCTCGCGCTGCAGCGGGCCCATGCGCGTCACTCGGGCCGTGACCACACCCGAGCACATCGCGGCCGAGCTCCGCGGTGCTCGGCCGCCCCCTCGTGCCTCTCCTG
>CAYGTG010000146.1:0-10000 GCA_964352485.1 uncultured Nannocystaceae bacterium
CCGTTGGACCCCACGAGCCCGCGCTCGGGAAGCTGAAAGTGCGCGTCGAAGATCTCGGCCACAAACCCCCGGGCGCCCTCGTCGTGCAGCAGCACCCGAAATCGAATGCCGCGCGGCACGACCGCGATCTCGGTGGGGGCGACGTCCAGCCGGCCCATCTCGGTGATGAGCCGAATGCGGCCGTGCTCGGGCACGATCATCAGGTCGCCGTCGATGTTGACGAACACGCCCTCCATGTCGCGGTTGGCCGTGTAGAGATGGATGGCCATGCCGCGCTTGAGCCCTGGGTCACCCGCCCCGGCGAACGTGGTCAGGCCTTCGAGAAAGTCCGTGGGAGCCTCGGGCAGCGCCACCGGCTTGTACCGCCGCACTTGCGGGCTCGACACGCCGGTCTCGAAGTGTCCGGTGAAGCGAGGATGTGGGTAGGGCCGAAACTGGCGGTCCGTGATCTGAGGCCGAAGCCGGTACATCCACGTGCGCCGGTTGTGCGCCCGCTGAACCGTGAACCCGGTGCCGTTGATCTGCTCGGCGTGCAGCCCACGCGCGACCGTGCGCGGGGCATTCTGATCCCGCGGCAGGGTGCCGGGGATGGCCTCGGTCTGAAATGCGTTTCCGAATCCGTTTTGAGTGGTCAGGGTGTCGTCGTTCATCAGGCTCTCCAAGGCGTCGCGAAGCGCCGATCGGTCGAGATCGTCGATGTGGTGGGCGTTGCCGGGCCGGACCCGAGCGTCGACGAGGGCGCCCCCGGCCCTGAGCTCGTCCACCGTGGCCAGGAAGGTGGGGTGTGGGATCCAAGGATCGTCTTCACTCACAGACAGGGCGATGCGGAGCCCCGCCAACGGGTCGAGGGCACCACCGGCGGGGTTGTGGGCCCCGCTCCAGATGACGGCAGCACCGGGCCGACCGCGGGCAGCTGCGAGCCAGCTCAGCGCCAGACAAGCGCCCTGCGAAAATCCCACGAGCACGATCCGCTCGGCCGGCACGTGCTCGGTGATCTCCGCCCACGCCGCGTCTAGAGTCTTCAGCGCCTCCCCCAGATGGGGCTGGTTCTCCGCGGGCGGTGCGTCGAACCGACCGGGGTACCAGCTGCCCTCGGGCGCCTGTGGTGCCACGATCGCAACATCGCGGCGGTGGCCGACGGCAGCGCGCACCGGGTCCAAGAACGACTCCGCGTTGCTGCCGCGCCCGTGGACCGCGATCACGGCAACACGCGCGTCTTTCAAGCCAGCGCCACCGAGCGAGGCGTCGATCCGCGCCTGAGACTCGTTCGAGGACCCAAGCCCCAAGCGACGTGCATGACGAGACGGTCGCCGCCCGTGCATCGCGTCGCCGAGCAGCCGCTCGACGTCGACCTGCTCGAAGGGCCGGGGATTGGCATAGCGCTTCTGCATCACCGCGGCCGCGGCTGCCGCGACGTCTGTCGCTCTGATGCCTTGCTTCGACAGCTGCGTGGGCACGCCCAGCGCCTTGGACACGTCCCAGATCAGCCGCGCCGGGTCGTCGTGTCGCAGGGCGCTCTGCATCCGACGCAGCGCATCCCCCTGCACGTTGAACGCGACGACGTGCGGCAGCATGATCGCGTGCGCTGCGGCATGCGGCACGCCGTACGAGCCGCCCAACACGTGACAGACCTTGTGGTGCAGCCCCATGCTCGCCTGGCCCAGCGCTGTACCGGCCAGATAGGCGCCATACAGCGCGTCACTTCGACCCTGAGAACCGCCCGGGTTCTGCTCGATCGCTCGCATCGCCCGAAGCAGCGGGTCGAGGCTGCGCTGCGCCGCATCTCGAGTCTCCGGCGAAGCGTCCTCGGCGTACAGCGCCTCGACGCTGTGCGCCATCGCGTTGAGCAGGCTCTGCAGACTCATCCCAACCGGCAGCCCGGTGCTCAGCTCGGGGTCGTAGAGGACCAGCTTCGGCTTGACCCGATCGTCTCGGCCGGTCGACTTGACCTCGTCCTGCGTGATGCCCCAGATATTGGTGCGCTCCGAGCCGGCGTAGGTGGTCGGAATCGCCGCCACGCTCACAGGCTCGGTCAGCGCGATGGCCTTGGCGACGCCGATCGCAGTGCCCCCTCCGTGAGCGAGCACCCAGTCAGCCTTGGCCTCTCGGGCCACCTTGCGAGCCGCTTCCGCGACCTCGCCGGGCACCTGCACCGTCAGCTCGGTGAAGACCCCAACCGCCCGATCGCCCAGCGCAGCCGCAACGCGATCGGCCCCGTCGCGATGCTTGGGCTGCGCGACCAACAGCACCCGCTGGGCCCCGAGTCGCAGAAGCTCCGTGGCCGCCGCGGATTCGACTCCCGCGCCGAAGACGATGCGCTCGTTGCCGTCATGAATGAACTGCTGGTGTGCCACGGCGCTCAGCTTAACTTGCGAAACAGCACCTGCAATTGGCAAAATATCAACATCGAGTTGTAATCCTGCAAGTCCCGATTGAAGTCGTGTGAGCGCTTGCAAGGCCCCTGGCGCAACCTTAGGGCCCTTAGATCCCTAGAATCGCAGAGAAGCCTCCCACGCTTCCGCGGCCAACGTGCAAGTGCGATCATCGGTCGTTGACGGCATCGGGGCACGTCTCCTTCACAACCGAGGACTCGGCCGAGCACGCGTCTGAGTTCACGCCCTGGACGGCAGCCAACAGCGCATCGCACGGGAGCGCAGAGATGCACTCGAGCAGCGTCCCGAAGGCCTGTCCGCATGGGACACGCCCTCCCTCGAGGTGGATATCGAGGGCACGAGCGCTGCACTCGACGCTGCACGACAACGACGGTCCGTCATTCCCTGGTGGGGGTGGGAGCGGGCCTCCGCCACAGTCTTGAACCGCGCTGCAAAGGCCCACGCAACTCGATTGGGTACAGGCTTGACCGAGGGCCTCGTACGCAACGCCGCAGTCACTGCTGATGGGTTCGTAGAACGAATGCTCAAGATCCTCGCAACTTTGGTACCTGCGGCAGTCTCGGAGCGTTTCGAGCGCTTCGCCGCAGACGTTCCCCAGCGTGAAGGCATGCTCGATTGCCGATTGGCACGCCTGCATGCACGCGGGAGTGTCATGGCCGCAGTCGTCCTTCACCTCGCAATACGCCAAGCACGCCGGATCCGGAGGATCTGGGGGATCCGGGGGACCACTGGTGTTTTCGCTGGGGTTGCGGCGTCCCGCACTCGACGACGTCATCCCCGGCGGGCCGGACGTTTCAGCGCTCGAGGTAGACCCTTCCTCCTCGCCCCCTCCGGACATTCCGCCCGCTTGGGTGTCGGTCGTCATGTTCCCCCTGTCCGTCTCACCGTCGAGAGGAACGCATTGGCCCGCGAAGCCCTCATCGGACAGCGAGCCGTAGCGCTGCCCCGAGTCGCACGCCCCATCGGGGAAGCTACAGCTTCCGCTGGGCTGGCATACCCCTCGAAGCTCGCCTCGGACGCACTGCTCGCTGTCGAGACAGGCGTAGCCCGTAGGTCCGCACGCCCCGCTCGAGAGCAGGAGGAGGACGCTGAGCGTTCGGCCATTCATGGTGAAATCCTAGCCGACCACGGGGACAGGTTCGTATACTTGGATCTCACCTCCAACGCGCCCACACGACGCGTTCACAGGCTCGCCGGACGAGGTAGGTTGGCCAAGACGTGGCGCTTGGGATCGAGCGAATCAGCAGGACTCCGGCTCGTAGTCCTCGCGAAAGCCTTGGCAAACATTACTGTCGCGTGGGCCCACGTACTCGATCGACTGAGACTGACGCGTTTGGGACGCCGCTTCGCACTCCTGTGTGGTGGACGGATCGTGCATGTCCGCAAACAAGCCATCGGCGACCAACAGCTGAAGCGTCGAGGATGCGATCTGGTTCGGGATCGTCGACGCGTCCTGAGCGACGGGAATGTCGGCGAGGCAGAATGCGGAGCCGCAGGCAAATGGGCCGCTCCAGAACGGGTCGACGCCGAACATATCGACCGAGAACGACAGATCGTTGCTCGCGCACCCGGACCGCTCTCCGGTGAACGTCATCGGCGTGTCGGTCTCAACCAGACCAACGGGTAGCGGCTCAAGTTGATTGCACGCAGGGTCGTCGACGCAGCGGGGGTCGCCGAAGACCTGCTCGATCGTCGGCGCCAGGAGCTCGGCCAGCGCAGCGTCGTCAAGGTCTCGGCACGCCTCGAACCGTTGCTGCGGATCGGCATTCGTGACCCCGTCAACGAAGAGTTGGAGCCGAAGCTCCTGGCGCTCCTGCGAAGGCTCACCGATACGATTCGTCGACATGATTGTCGTCTGCCCGTAGATCGCGCGACCGTCCGAAAGCGAGAGCGATGCCGAAGCAGTGGCGGCGAGGGCCGCCGCATGGCAGGGGTCCTCGGCGTCTCCCTCGCTCCCTTCGCCTTCGCACGCGCCGAGTGGATCGACGACAGGCGCATCACAGTTGTCGGGCCCGCAGGTGGTCGGATAGAGCTGGCCGTCGACGCACGTCTGCGCTTGACCGCAGAACAACCATGGGTCGCACGCATCGTCAACCTGGCACACTCCGCGGGCATCCTCGATGGGTTCGCTACAATTCTGCGGCCCACACGTGGTCGCGTACAACAGCCCGTCGACGCATGTTTCGGCCTGGGCGCAGACCAGCGTCGGATCGCACGCCGCGTCATCAGACTTGCCCCCGGCCTCAGTCCCGTCGTCTTGAGATCCTCCGTCTTGCGAATCGCACGCCAGGAGAGACGCGCTGAGGAGGAGGAGCATCGAAGTGCGGGATGTCTTCATGCGCACAATGTGACCGAACGGAGCACACTTCGCCGTAGCCCGTTGGGGTCGACCTGCATAGCTCTGAGGTCAGATCGCAGTACGCCAAGGGCGGGGACGTGGAAGCTCGAGCCGATCGCCTGCAAGCGGCGGCCAGGCTTCGAGTCTCAGAATGCGCGGGGGGCGGGTCTTCCAGGCGCGCGTACCGTTGAGCGGGTTATGGTTGTCGGCAGCAATGCCGGAAAGCGAAGGCCCGACCGTTCAGAAGAACCGGCGCCCGAATCGGACAGGCGCCGAGGGGGACCTGCCTTTCCTCGAGGTGGTCGAAGGGACCGACGTCGGGCGGGTCTATCCGCTCGGCTCGGGTGACAACTTCTTAGGACGCCACGCCAAGCTCCAGGTGGCCATCGACGATGACGGAATCTCTCGCAAGCACGCGAAGGTCGTCGTCTCCACGGACGGACTGGTGAACCTCGTGGACCTCCGATCGACAAACGGCACCTTCCTCAATCGCGTTCAGATCGACGTCGCCGTACTCCGTGAGGGGGACCGGGTCGGGTTGGGGCCCGATCTCATCCTCCGCTTCAGCTATCACCCGCGACTCTCCAGCGCCTCCCCCCAGATCTCGAACCTTTCCGAACGTGCGATGCAGATCGCCGTGTTGGCGGGCGAGGGCCTGACCAACGCCGAGATCGGGAAGCAGCTGGGGATCAGCCCGCACACGGTCATGACGCACCTGTCGAAGATCTACAAGCGCCTCAATGTGCGCTCGCGGGCCGAGCTGGCCAAGGTCGTCGTCTCGTCCCGTTCGGACCGATGATCGATTCACGCCAGTCCGAGGCCATCGGATGTTGGAATGGCGTAGTCAGTTCGCGTCCAGGAGCGTGTCGAGCTGCGTCTGGACCGCGACGACCTCCGGGTGGTCCGCTCCGAGTGCCGCCACCTTCAGCGATAGGGCCACTCGCAGCTCCTCGGCGGCATCGGCGTGCCGGCCCTGCGCCTTCAGCACCGCTGCGAGACGCACTTGGCCGTCGGCGACCCGGGGGTGGTCGGTCCCCAGCAACGCCTCGTACAAAACCATGCTGGCCCGCAGTTCCTGCTCCGCTTGCGCGTGCTTGCCCAGGGAGCCCAGAGCTGCACCAAGGTTGTTGCGCGAGTCCGCAACCGCGGGGTGCTCTGGGCCCAGCGCATCGAGCTGAAGGGTGAGAGCGGCCCGCGCCTGCATCTCCGCCTCCGCGGGTCGTCCTCGTGCGTTCAAGGTGTTCGACAGTTTGCTGCGCAGGCTCGCGACGCGCGGATGCCTGGGGCCCAACGCATCGACCTCGAGCGCCAATGCCTCACGAAACTCAGCCTCTGCGTCCGCATGCTTGCCCTGGGCTGCGAGAGCCTGAGCAAGGTTGCCGCGAGACATCGAGACGTCGGGATGCCTGGGGCCCAGAGCGGACGACTGTGCGAGCAAGACTGCGCGAAACTCGGCTTCCGCCTCCGCGTACCGGCCCTGGATCGCCAACATGACCGCAAGGTTGTTGCGAGCCCCGGCGATATCAATCTCGTTGGACCCGGCCGAGGCCTGCTCAAACTCCAGCGCGGCCCGCTGCTCGGCTTCCGCCTCGGGATAGCGTGCCTGCGCCATGAAGACGGCGGCAAGGCTGGCGTGCAGGCTCGCCTCGGCCGCCGGGTCTCCATCCGAGAGGCGTTCGGCCAAGGTTCGATATCGCATCGCGTCTTCGGTTCGCTGGAGCCGATTACCGACGACATACATCCAATGCAACGCTGCGAGCCGCCGGGCGTTCCGCTGCCCCCATCGTGCACCAAGTTCGAGCGCATCCTCGAGCCTTTGTGCGGAGGCCTCGTACTGTCCGAGCCGCTCGAGAACCCGTGCATCGGCCAACGCCAGCTCCGTCTGGACGGGACCGTATGCGACGCCCCGCAGGGTGTCTCGTGCCACCTCGACGGCCTCTTGCGCCGCCGAATAGCGTCCAGCCTTGTGAAGCGTGGTCGCCAACGAAAGCTTGTCGCGCGCGTGTTCGACGGGCTTGACCTCGTGGGGTTGCGGCGGCTCAACATCGGCCGCGAGCGCTTCGATGTCCGCACACCGAGCAAGGGGTCGTAGACCCAGAGCGACATCCAGGGAACGCTGAACCGATTCGGCGTCGGTCTTCGCCAGCACGTCGACTGTGGCCTTCAGATCGATACGCGCACGACGCAGGCAGCCCATGCGCAGGTCCATCACCGCCGGCGACTGTTCGTGACGGACCGTCGTCGCCTCGCAAACTTCGGTATACATCGACACCCAATCCTCGCTGTGGCTGTCGAGCGCTTGGGCACTTCGGGTCCACGCATCCTCGGCGTAGACCTTCTCGATGCCGGTGAACGCGGACTCGACCTCGGTGCGGCGCTCCGCGTCCCAGACCCCAACGAGGTGCTCCCGAGCACCGCGGCATCGATGCTCCCGGTCCACCGTCCTTGCCGCGTAGCCGACGGCGATCAGACCCAGGGTCGCAACGCCCCCGATCGCAGGCATCACCCATCGTCGCCCTCGGTCGGCCTGGAGCCTCCCCAACAGCGCGTTCATGGTCGGCCATCGGTCGTCGACCTCGGGCTCCAACCCGCGACGAATCGCAGCGACGATCGGGCGTGGCGTCTTGGGCTCGGGCCATCGAGGCGGCCCCAACAGCTTGTCCGACTCGAGCGTATCCCCTCGGAACGGGGGCTCACCGCACAGCGCTTCCCAGAGCGCCACACAGAACGCGTACTGGTCCGCCGCCGGGGTCAGTGGCGCTGCTCGGTGCTGCTCGGGCGCCATGTACCGAGGCGTTCCCATTGCGGTACCGAGGTCCGTCAGGGTCTCGCTCGAACGGCGCCGCGCGGTCGGGCAACCCTCCGAGTGTTCCGTCGTGGCCTTGGCCAGGCCGAAATCCGCCACCTTCACGGCATCGGCTTCGGAGACGAGCACGTTCTCGGGCTTGAAGTCGCGATGGAGCAACCCTGCATCGTGGGCAGCTGCGAGACCGCGGCCAGCTTGCACGAAGCGCTCCACGATCGCCGATCGACTACGTTTTCTCACCGCCAGCCACTCACGAAGCGTTCGACCTCGCACGTACTCCATCACGATCACGACGTTGTCCGGATCCGTCGTCTCCACGTCGAAGATCGCAGCGACATTCGGATGCGACAGCATCGCCATGGCGCGGGCCTCGGAGCTCAAGCGGGCCGTCGCCTCGGGGCCGAGCCGGTCGCGACGAACTTCCTTGAGCGCAACGTCGCGCCGCAGGTGAGGGTCGAAGGCACGCAGGACCCGCCCCATCCCGCCGCGACCGATCTGCTCCAAGCCGACGTAGCGAGAGTCCGGACCCGCCGAAGCGCCGTCGCCTCGCCACGCACCCCCGCACGCGGACTTTGGGGCGCCACGTCGGCAGGTCGTCGGGGCTTCGTCCGAACCTGACGCCATCTCGAGTTCCTCATCGACCTGGCTCATCCCACGTCACCGCATCATCCCAGGTGGGACCACCGCCCCGGATCATTGGATCGCATTAACTCGACCCGCCCCATACTGCGATCTCAGTACGAATATGACCATGACCGGGGTCAAACTACGGCTTCAATGTCCTGATTCGACAGCTGCTCGACGATCCTCGGCGATCCGCGACCCAATTGACACCTCGAGACCGCGCGGGGAAGGTGATGAGACAGGTGGAGCAGAACTTCGAAGCTCAAACGAGCGCCCTCAACCTCGAAGGGCGTCGTTTGTTGGACCGGTATCTTGTGCAGGATCGACTCGCGCGGGGCGGGATGGGGTTCGTGTTCCGCGGAGACGACGAGCGGCTCCATCGCCCGGTTTGCGTGAAGGTCTTTATCCCGCTCGATCCGTCTCGTCCGGAGTATGCGACGGTTCTCGAGCACTTCGTTCAGGAGGCGTTCACGCTCTCCCGCCTCTCCCACCCCAACACCCTGCGCATCTACGACTTCGGCTACCTGGACAATCAGGCGCTGCTCGGCCCGTTCTTCGTCACCGAGTTCGCCGACGGTGGCACGCTCGCGCAGTTGGTCGAGGAGCGTGGAGAGCTCGCACCGGCCGAAGTGCTACGCATCCTCGAGCCCATCGTCGGCGCCCTCGCCGAGGCGCACGACGCCGGAGTGGTGCATCGCGACATCAAGCCCTCGAACGTGCTGTTCACGTTGACGGGGAGCGGGTTGCTCCCCAAGCTCTGCGACTTCTCCATCGCCAAGACGACCGGGGACTTCCCCAACCGTGCTCAGGACACGAACACCCAGGTTCCCCTCTTCTCCGCCAGCTGGGCCGCACCGGAGCAGCTGCTCGGAGGCGCAGTCGTAGGCCCATCGGCGGACGTCTTTGCGCTGGCACTGACCACCGTGTTCATGCTGACCGGCTTCTTTCTCTACCCGGACGAGGGCTTGATGCGGACCTACGCGCTCCGGGCCGCGGGCGACGAATTCCGTCGCATGCGGCTCAAGGAGTTCGTCAAGGGCTCCTCGGTGCGCAGGGTCCTGGCCCGGGCGTGTGCCGAGCAGCCCTTCGACCGCTATCCCTCGGTCGAGGCGTACCTCGAGGCGCTCCACAATGCGCTCCACGCGGACGGTGGCAACCTCGAGCTCTCCGACTCGGATCTTTCTGTCGTCTCCGCGATACCCGAACCCCTCGCCCAGAACGCGGCGCCCCCTAAGAACGAGCACGGGGAGAGGACAGAAGACCCGCAAACGCGCGACGACGACACAGAGGATCTTGCGACCGGCATTCACCGTCTCCGCGGCACCCTGCCTCAGCAAGACAGGCAATATCGATCCCAAGATCGTGCGCTCTATGTCGTCAGCTCGGACACGCCGCCCAACGCACCGCACCCGTCTGCGGAGTCTGGGCCGGTCGCGGCACCGGGACCTGTACGACCACACTTCGCCCTGGCCTCGTTCTCTGAGGAGTTCGTGGCCATGGGGAGCCGCCGCGCTCGGCTGCTCGAGGCGTCCGAGGCAGCGCTGAGCTTCACAGCGATCGATGGAGGGGAGCACCCCCGCATCCGCGTGACCGCCATGGACGTCGACGGGCCGCGCCTGCACATCAAGGGGCTCAACTGCTTCGTAAGAGTGCACGGCGGCCGCGCTTCGAGCGGTCTCGATCTCACAACAAGCGCATCGATCGAGCTGCTGTCCGTGCGCCAGAGTGTCTCCGCCGTTCTCTGCGTGTCCGTCGGTCGGCGCCAGGAGAACAGCATCGTCTGCGACCTGCCGGAGTTCTCGGTGGTCGTCCCTGCCTCGGTCGCCAGCTGGGTCGTCA
>CAYGTG010000146.1:10010-11880 GCA_964352485.1 uncultured Nannocystaceae bacterium
TCGACTCACCGTCGTCCCCGGAAGCGATCTTGCTCTACCGCCGCCCCAACGCCTGAGATCGGAGTCTGACTCGTGACCACCCCGCCGAACACCCACGACTCGAACTGGAATTCGGCCGAACAGTCAGCCGAGCCGCAAACGCAGCGGCAGCCGGTCCATCCATCGAGCTCTCCATCCCCAACCGGACCACCTTACAACAGCGGCAGCCCATGGGTGCCCAATCATCCTGCACGGCCATACGCCGCCACCGGACCGGTCAACGACGTATTGGTGACATACGCCACCCCGACGGTCACACGATCTCGTGCTTATCGCTTCGCTCTCGACGAAGAGGGATTGCCGATCGAGCTCGGTTCCGGTCGTTCGGGAAAGGCCTTTCTCGGCGAGGAGCATTGGCTGGAATCGAAGACGGCCTTCCGGCGCCACGTGGCCATCAAGATGCTCCAAAAGGGGGTCACGCCCGAGGACGCCATGCGCTTTCAAATGGAGAAGGAACTCGTCGAGCGGGTCCAGGGGCACCCCAACATCGTGCAGCTCTACGCGTCCGGGGAATCGGACAATCTCGAGTTCGTTCCACCATCGGTCCGCGACACCGTCGAGAACGACTTCATGATTATCGAGCTGTGCGACATGTCGCTGGAGGAGCGCCTCAAGGGCACGCGTGGCGGACAGCGCGAGGATCTGATGCGGTTCCCGCTGGTGGATCGTGTGTTTCGCGTGCTGGAGTACGTGTTGCCCATCGCGTCCGCGATCGAGTTCGCCCACCTTGAGTGCAACGTCTGCCACCGGGACATCAAGCCCGGCAACATCCTCGTGCGTTTACCGAACCCCAGGCTGTCGGGATCCGTACTCGATGTGCGGCTCGCCGACTTCAACGTCGGCAAGGTCCGCGAAGATGAGCAGGACCTCTCCGTAACCCGCATCCAGGCCGTTCCGGGCACTCTGTTCTTTCAATCTCCGGAACAGGAGACCAACATGTTCGAGCTGCTCGTCAACGTGGCGAACGGCTCCAGCGAAGTCAGCTACTTCGAGGACTTCTACATCAACATCGCGCAGAACGACACGTTTCAGCTGTTCAACCGAGGGGCACGGTATATCGTGGTCGGCGCCGACCTCCGGAAGAAACGCATCTTCCTCGATCGCCCCTACGAGGACAAGAACGAGTCCAACGTACGAGCGCAGATCCTCAAGAGCGTGGATCGACCGGCCGACATCTACTCGATCGGAGCGATGCTCTACTACTTGGTCTCGGGCGCGTACGGCAACCCCAAAACGCTCTACGACGCATTCCACAAGTTCATCGAATATGATGGAGCCTCCAGCGGCGACAGTCAGTCGGCGAACACGATCGACGCGTACATCGAGCACGAGTACTCGGTCATCAACAGCTTGCGCGCGCCTCGGATTGACGAGAACAACCAGCCCGTCGTCGCCCCGGCAGATCGATTCTTCTCCTACAAGCACTACCTCGACGGCAACGGCGACCTGATCGACAAGTCGCTCATCAAGATCATCGCCAAGGCCATGATCCGCAACAAACCCGACAGCTACTGCCAAGCGTGGGAGGTCGACACCTGCGGGATCAGCAGCTTGGTACACGAGCTACGCTGCGTCTACAGCGGCTTCGGAGCAGGATACATCCCTTCCCGTCCGGGACAGGTCCTTCGTACTTCGCCGATTCTCGATGGCGCTCTGGCGCGGACCTGGGCCTCGCTCAAGCAGGTGTTCAACTCGGAGCGCCGCGCTCCCAAGCGACCCAAGAAGGCCCGCGCCAAGAAGAAGTAGACAGGCGCCTCCGTAGAACCCGCCAGGGCTCACGGGCTGCTAGGCTATGTGGTGTTCGGCGTCCCGACACGGGGCGCCCGCCGCA
>CAYGTG010000147.1:0-6215 GCA_964352485.1 uncultured Nannocystaceae bacterium
GTCGAGAAGATGTTGCAGGACGACCAACGCACTTCTGCGCCCAGAGCCGTCAGCGTCTCGATCAGCACCGCGGTCTGAATCGTCATGTGGAGGCAGCCGGCGATCTTGGCGCCCTTGAGCGGCTTGCTTGCGCCATGCTGCTCGCGCAAAGCCATCAGGCCGGGCATCTCCTTCTCGGCGATTTCGATTTCCTTGCGGCCCCACTCGGCGAGCGAGAGGTCGGCAACTTTGAAGTCCCCTTGTGGTTGTGAGCTGGTGTCCATTGTCTTTTTCCTCGGCCCGCAAAGGAGCCCTAGCCGTTGGCCTCGGAGGCGTGCCGATAGTGCGGCACCCACCCCGAACTGTCCTTGAACAACCTCACGCAGCGGATGTGCTTGCGTGAGGTCAGAAGAAAGCGGTGATGAAGGTTGGCGGGGACCACGAGTAGGTCCCCAGGCTCGACGGTGACGCGCATCCAGCGATCGTCCTGGGAGCGCAGGTCGAAGATGCCCTCGCCCTCGAGGACACAGCGGACCTCGTCGTCGGTGTGCAGGTGCTCGTCCACGAACTTGGCGCACAACGCGTCGAGATTGGGAGTCTCGGGCCGAAGCTCGATAGTGTCCTGTTCCACGTAGCCGCGCTGGGCTTTGAGCTGATCGAGCGCCGGCTGAAAGCGGTCCGAATCGAGTTCGAGCCGCTCGGCGAGCACGCCCACAGCCTCGAGGTCGGCGAGAGAGATCGACTCCTGGGTGTCGTTGGGCTCGAGCCACTGCAGCTTCATGAGATGTCTCCAGCCAGCCCGAGCCGGTGCAGCTCGACGGTGGCGCGGAAAAGATAGTCCAAGCACTCGGCCTGCGTCTTTGCTTTCGCCCACGTGTCTCCCCACACATAGACCCCGTGGCCGGCGACCAGCACCGCGTCGACGTCCGGGTGAGCATCCATCGCCTCGGCCATCGACTCGGTGAGCTGCGCCTCGCGGGCCGTGTTGGCGATGATCGGGATTCGGACGGTGTCGAAGCAGCCCTTTCCGCGAAGCCCCTTTTGCATCTCCAAGCCCGAGGTGACGAACTCCGACGGCTCGCCATTGGGCGAAAACAGCCTCGCGGCCAGCACGGCCCACACCGAATGGCTGTGAAGGACCGCTGCAGCGCCCCGGGTCCGGAATGCGTTGAAGAACAGCGGCTGACATTCGGAGACCCTCAGCGCGGAGTTGGCCGGCGCCGTCACCACCGAGCAGGTCGACAGGTCGTCGGCGAGCACAAAGACATCGGCGGGCGCGATCCGTTCCTTCTGAACCCCCGAGGGCGCCATGAAGATGCCGGCCTCGCCCTTAATCGAGATCCCTCCGCCGGTCCCGGAGACCCAGCCCAGGTCATAGAACTGGCGACAGAGCTCGCAGATCAAGCTCGGGATGTCCGCGTCCGGCGTCACAGCGGCGGGACCCTAGCGCGCAAACCGGAGCTTGTCTCGCGTCGCGGCCCGTGCCGCCTTTGGACCGTTCTGATGACCGGCGCGCCGAAGCGTCAGCTGGGTTTCCCCGGTCGATGGTGCGGACATTGGCGAACCGGCAACGGCGGGTACTTCGGCCAGTTGGGCGCCTTGTCGCTCATGCCGCACCGCCAAAACGTCGACCCCTTGGCGCTGGTGATCTTGCGAGCGTGTTCACACGCCTCACACAAGCCGGCGCTCATGAAGGAGCCTTTCCTCCGCCGAGTCGGTCGAGCTCACCGAGCTCGGGCGAGGCTGGCGGCAGGATCAGCTGTTCCTCTTGGGCCAGCAGTCCCAGCGCAACGGCGATTCGCGCCCCCAGCAGCGCGCGTCCGCTGACCAGCCCCTGCTTGAGCTGCCAGCCTCCGGCCATCAAGGCGAAGCCCCAGATGATCCCCGCGACCCACTGCGGCATCCACTGGTACGCCGCAAACCCCAGGATGCCGAACCCGACGAAGATCTGCAGGGCGAGCTTGGCCGATTCGAGCACCGGAGTGCTTTGCTCGGCAACCTGCTTGGACACCCGCAGCTCAAACCGTCCCCCGTTGACCTTCACCTTGTAGTCGTCCTTGCGGACGCCCAGATAGTGCATCGCCGGACGCAGCGACGAGAACAGCTCGGCTTCCTTGAGCACCGTCCGCCCCCGCGCGACGATCGCCCCGTCGAGGGGGTCTTGCATCACAATGCCGGCCTTGAAGCCGTCGGTGAAGAAGTCCGCTTCGACCGATGTGGCGTCCAGGCCGGCCTCTTTGGCTGCCGAGCTCCGAATCTGATGCTCGTCGCCACTCCACGCCTCGAGCGCCGAGTCGTCCTTGGGCGCCAGCGCCTTCGACGGATCCCGGCTGTCTTTCTTGGACGGGCTCATTGCGCGTCCAACCGAGCCTTGATCGCGCGCGCGACCGGGTCCGCGACGTAGCGGCCGTAATCCCCTCCGTGGGTCGCGACCTCGCGAACGAGCGAGCTCGAGACGATCATCCGGTTGGGGCGCGGCACGATGAACACGGTCTCGACGCTTGGCTCGAGGTCGCGGTTGGCAAGCGCCATCTGGAACTCCGACTCGAAGTCGCCATGCGCACGAAGGCCACGGACGATAAATCCGGCCCCAACCTCCTTGCAGAAATGGATCACGAGGCTGGAGAACACCGCGACGTCGACCGTGGGCAGATGCTCGATGCTCTGCGCGATGAGCTCGCATCGCTCCTGCGGCGTGAACCATCCACGCTTGGTCGGGTGCTGGCCGATCCCGACGATCACGCGGTCGAAGAGCTTGACCGCTCGCTCCATGATGTCCATGTGCCCGAGGGTCATCGGGTCGAAGGACCCCGGATAGACCGCAGTGCGGCGCGCAGCGGGCGATGGGTCGCTCACTCCGGGAGTATACTGCGCCCAATGGCTCGTGCCGAAATGGCCCTGTTCGTTGGCTGCTTCTTGGTCGGTTGCGGCGGTGGGAAGGCGCCCGAGCCCAAGAAGGTCGCCGAGCTCAAGCCCGTGGTGGAGCCCAGGGTTCTCCCCGAGCGCAAGGGGCCATTCCGCAACCCCAACACGCAGGCGCCCGGGCCCCGCGCCGGCGAGCAGCTCCCCGAGTCCGAGCTCGCCGCGGCGATCGCTCGTGGGCAGGCGCTGAGGGCAGAGGGTCGCGCGACGGTCGCGATTCAGGCGTTTCGGAAGTGCGCCAACAAGATCCCACAGAGCGCGGCGTGTGAGGCGGAGCTGGCGATCACGATGTTCGGGGCCAAACAGCACCTCGCCTCCGCCAAGTACTTTTTGCTCGAGGCCGCCAACGCGCAGCCCGCCTCGCCCGATGATGGCTTGATCCGCCGCATCGGCGAGACCGCGATCGCCAACTCACAGTATCCGGCGGCCCGGTCGGCCTACGGGGTGTTGCTCTCCCGCGAGGTCGCGACCGTGGACGATCTGGAGCGACTCGCGCAGGCCCTTCAAGCCGAGCGCGGGAACGCCGACGAAGCCGCCGACATCTACGCACGCGCCTACGTCCTCGATCCGACCCGGCACGAACTTCTTCGGAAGCGGGCCACGCTCTTGGGACAGAACGGGGACCACTCGCGAGCCGCCGATCTGTTTCAGTCCTACCTGGACAAGGCCAAGCCGCCGGAGAAGGTCCAGCTGGCGCTCGAGCAGCGCATCGCGATGCTGCGCGAACAGGCGAAAGCCGGCGCGTCCAAGCCCGCCTCCGTCGATCCACCCGCGGCCAAAGGCAACGGCAACGCGTCCAAGCCTGCGAAAAAGCCCGCGCCGGAACAGAGCGGCGAGCCAGGCTGAGCTTACGCGCCGAGCAGCCGCGCGCGGTCGGCTCGGGTGCTCAGAGCCGCTTCGTGCAGGGACCACTGGCCCCGCGCGCGGATCAGATTGTGGTCTCCTGCGGTCGCGTATCGGTCCGGATTCCAGCCGAAGTACGACTCGTTGAGGGCGTCGGCGAGAAACCGGGTCGCGAGCTCCACCGAGATCACCTCGACGCCGTAGGTCAACGCCTCCCGCTCGGCCGCCTCAAGACTCGGTCCAGCCTCGGTGTAGCCGAGCAGCGAAGCCTCGAACACGTCCAGGTCGAAGACCGCGTGCGCTTCGTCCTCGCCCTTGGGGTTGCACCACGATCGCCACGCATCACCAAGCTCGAGGTGCAGCGGCATCGGAGCGACGGTGTCGAGGTCGATGAGCCCAAGCGCATCCTCGGCGGCCGCGCCTCGTGGCCCCGCGAACATCACGTTGTTGAGCTTGGGGTCGCCATGCGCCACCCGACTGGGCAGGCCATCCAGCGCGGGAAGCGACTCGGCCGAGCGCAGGAGCATCTCGGCCAGTGGCGCGACGACATCGTAGAGGCGGTGCTCGGTGTGCTCTGCGAGAGCATCCCGCAGCCGCTGGAGGTGCGCGGGCGTGTCATCCCCCCCGCGGCGCAGACGCCCGAACGTACGCTCGAGATCCTGGAGGGCCCCATGGAACCGCCCCAACGCAGCCGCGGCCGCCCGAGCCTGGCCCGCGCTGCGCATCGCGTCGAACGTCACGCCCGGCATCCGCGTCATCACTCGCCAGGCTCGGCCCGACCGCTCGGACCACAGCGCCCCGTCCCGCGTCGGACGCAGCCTCGGCGTGGCGATGCCTTTGGAGACCAGGTGCTCGGTGACCGCGGCGATGTTGTGGTGAATATCCGGAGAGAACACCGTGTGCACTCGCTGCAGCACCCAATCACGATCGCCCTCGCGGACGGCAAACGTGTCGTTGATCAGCCCCGAACCCAGCGGCTCGACGTGAGCCCCCCGGTCCAACCCGAAGTCCTCCAGCACCGCCGCACCCTCTTCGATCGAAACGCCCTCTCGCACCGCGGCCCAGCGTCGCGGAACTGAGCCACAGACACAAGCGTCCTCGAGCAGCCCCGCCGCTCCGCGATCGAACACCGTTCTCAAGAAACCGCGTGATTGCGTGCTCCGAGGTGCCCTCAGGCGCCGCCTCAGCGAGGGGCCTTTTCGTAACGCCCCTGTATAGCCCCGCACCCACACGCGCCGCTAGGCGCCCGTTTCGGGTGAAGCGAAGGCAGCTTCGCTGCCGCAGCGAGGGGCCTTTTCGAAAGGCCCCTATATCGACTAATACCCCCAACTGCGCAGGCGTTGACGCTCGTCGACGATCTGGGCCTTCACCCACCCAGGCAGGTTGTCTTGCTGCTCGAGGATGTCGAGATCTGCTTTGGCCCGCGCGAACGCACCTCGCTCCCGCAGCGCCTTGGCCCGCTCGACCCGAATCACGGGGTGGTCGGGGCGCAGCTCGATGGCGCGGTCCATCGTGGCGATGGCCCGGTCGGGCTGGCCCACATACCGCCAAGCGACCGCGAGATTGTAGTAGTGCACCGCCGACGGGTCGGTCTTGCGACTGCGCGGCCAGAACGATGCCCCCAGGAGCAGGGCAAAACCGACCAGCACGACCCAGCGGCGCGAACGAACGGCGGCCCGCAGCACTCGAACGCCTCCAGGGAGCGCGACCGCCAGGGGCACCAAGAGAGGAAGCCGGTGCTGGGCGGAGGTAAAGTACAGAACGTTGGCGGCGACCGTGCACAGCACCAAGCCAAACAAGGCCCAGCCGACGACCCCCGAGCCCCGCAGCCGCCCCACGCCGAAGACCGCAAGCGCGAAGGCGACGCCGAACGGAAGACCGATCGAGGGCGAGCACCACAGCATCTCGCGCTCCCCGAAGTGGTCGTAGTCCTGGGTGAGTTCATCGTTGCCGATCATCAACCAGACCTTGCGGACCTCCAACCACGCCCACCGCCCTGGGCTCTGCGCGATCTCGGACAGACCTCGGCGATACAGCGCGCCCCCGATGGCCGCGATCTCCTCGGCGTCGCTGCCTTCGGGAACCCCCAAGGTCGCCCGGAGTTCTTCCCGCTCACGAGAGACGTCGCCGGACAGGAGACCGCCGGCGTCATTCCACACGCCGCGGGCGTGGATGTTGTTGCCGATATAGAAGGATGTCCCGCCCCCGTGGGCAGGCAGAACCGTCGCCCGCCCGGTGACCGCAGCGTTTCGGCCCGCCATCGGTAACAGCGCCAAGACCACCCCCGCGGCGAACGCCCCAAGTCGCTTGGTGCGGTCGTCCACCATGCGCCACCCCGCAACCGCGAACACCGGGACCAAGAGCGCAAAGTTGGGGCGCCCCAGCACGGCGATCCCCCCCGCCCACCCCAGCCCCAGCCATCGCCCCGGCGAAGGAGCCTCGTGCCCCCGCACCGCCGCCGCGAGGACCGC
>CAYGTG010000147.1:6225-7031 GCA_964352485.1 uncultured Nannocystaceae bacterium
CCGGCACCGCCACGCTCACCGTCACCGCGAGGCTTCCGGTGAGGAACTTGTTCTCGTAGAACGCGAGCATCGGAAACGACAGCAACGCGGCCGTCGTCCAGCCCGCCTCGGCGCGTCCCCTCCATCGAGATACGGCGCGGAAGAACCACACGTGGGTGAGTCCTGCGAGCACGAGCTGCAGCAACAGGGCGAACGAGACCCAGGCCCGGATCATCATCGGGGCCGCCATCAGGTAGGCGTACAGACCCTGCAGATAGAAGGGTTTCGTACCCCAAGGCGCATGCGCGAGGATGTCCCGAGCGGCGAGTTCGTACTGCGCGCCATCGGAGAACGTCGCCAGCGCAAACGGTACCTCGGCGAGGTAGGTCGAGTGATACAGCACCCGAAGCACGACCAGCGCGAGCAACACCGCGGCCAGGACCGGGCTCAATCGCTCGCGACGCGCCTCCAACCTCGCGACGATAGCAGTACACTGACGCCGTGCCGATCGACGATGCCGAGGTGCACCGCATCCATGCCCGATACCTCGAGGAGGTCGTCGAGGGCCTCGGGCTGTGTCCGTTCGCGCGGCGCAGCCGGGAGCAGGG
Source organism: uncultured Nannocystaceae bacterium (assembly GCA_964352485.1). Lineage (GTDB taxonomy): Bacteria > Myxococcota_A > Polyangia > Nannocystales > Nannocystaceae > CAJXVA01. Next base: position 6,813 of record CAYGTG010000147.1, read on the forward strand.
CCGGGTTCATCGCCCCTTGTTCCGCATCGGTGAAGCCCCACCGGACCCGGGCACCGTTGCGCAGGCGATCGCCGCCGTCACAACCGCACACGACGATGCGGAGATCATCCTCGCGACGTTTGTCGACCCCGGCGGCCGCTTTGCCGCCCCCGCAGCGTTTGAAACCTTCGTGACGAGCGTGCGCACCGCCTACGGCACGCTCGGCGCGCCCATCTACTT
>CAYGTG010000147.1:7041-11864 GCA_964352485.1 uncultured Nannocystaceae bacterium
CTCGACGAAACCATCGACACGGCGCGCCCCCTGACCAAGGACACCCTGGTCCCGCTCCTTCGACGCACCCCCGACCCGGTGATCCAGTGCGTCAACGCCGAGGTGTTGGAGCGAGCCCGCGCGAACGCCCAGCAAGCGGCCAAGCGGAAGCTGATGGACACGCACGGACACGACCCCGTCCTGCGGGCGATGCTGGAGCGCAGCGTGCAAACCGACTCCGAGCTGTCCGCCGACATCGCCCGAACCAACTTCGAGGCGTGTGGGACCGGTGAGGGACACCTCGAGTTGCAGGCCCGCATCCAGAGCATCATCGCGGATCGCAGCGACGATGCGGGTTCACGGGACCCGAGGTAGCCGGCCCCCGCGGCGTTCTCGCCGGGTCGGATGACGGCGCCATGAGCCGCCGATACACTGCGCCCGCATGGCGGATCGATATGCGCTCACCCGACGCGGGCTCTTTCGCGGCATCGGCTCGGCTACGGTCGTCGCCGGTTGTGCCAAGGCGCCCCCTGGCGCCAAGACCACCACACCTTCGACCGGTGCAGCGCTCGTTCCCGGCGAGATCGGACCGGCGGCATCGCGGCTGTCGTTCGAGCTCAACGGCGCCGCTGTGAACGTGGATGTCGAGCCCCGGACCACGCTGCTCGACGCGCTTCGTATCGACCTCGATACGACCGGGCCCAAGAAGGTCTGTGACCGTGGAGCCTGCAGTGCCTGCACGGTTCTCGTCGACGGCGTGCAGCGCAACAGCTGCATGATGCTCGCCCACGACGTGGAGGGCCGCACCGTCACCACCGTCGAGGGCCTTGCCAAGGACGGTCATCTCACCGTGCTGCAAAAGAAGTTCGTCGAGTACGACGCCCAGCAGTGCGGATTCTGCACGTCGGGCATGCTGATGAGTTGCGTGGCGCTTCTGCAGCGAACCTCCGGACGTGGCTCCGCGGTCTCTGGCGACGAGGCGCGTGAAGCCATCAATGGCAACCTGTGCCGCTGTGGCACCTATCCCCATGTCGTCGCCGCCGTGGTCGCGGCCAGCAAGGAGCGCGCATCGTGACCAAGACAACCATGGAGGTCGGCTTTCGCGACCAGATCAAATCTACCGAGGTCGATCTTCCCGAAGGAGAGGCCAAACCTTGGGATGCGGCCGCAAAGCTCGATGTGGTGGGTAAGCCACTCGCGCGCCGCGACGGGTCGCTCAAGGTCACCGGGCGCGCCAAGTACACCTACGACATCAGCCTGCCCGGCATGCTGTACGCCGCCGTGGTTCGCTCGCCTCTGCCCGCCGCGAAGCTCGTCGCGATCGACACCAGCGCCGCCGAGAAGCTCGCCGGCGTGAAGGCGGTGATGACCGTCGCAGAACCCGGAGACTCCATCCTGTTCGCAGGGCAAGACGTCGCCGCGGTCGTGGCCGCGCGCCCCGAGCAGGCCTGGCAAGCCGCCAAGCTGGTCAAGGTCGACTACGAGCAGCGCAGGTTCGTGACCCGGCTCGCCTTCGCGGCCACGCCTGATGCGCCGCAGGTCCATCGCCAAGCCGTCCAGGAGCGGCAAACCGAGGGACACGTCACCGACGGCGGCGGCGGAGAGACTCAAGGCAACGTTCGTCCACTGCGCCCGATGAAGAAGGGTGACGTCGACAAGGGCCTGCGCGGCGCCACGGTCCACGAGGCGGTCTACGAGACCCAGGTCCAGACCCACTGCGCGCTCGAGACCCACGGCATCGTCGCGCGCTGGGACGACGATGAGCACCTGAGCGTGTGGGCATCCACGCAGAGCATCTTCAGCGTTCGTGACGAGCTCGCCGAGGTGTTCGGTCTGCCGCCGGCGAACGTGCGCGTGCACGCCGACCACATCGGTGGCGGGTTCGGAGCCAAGTTCGGCGCGTCCGCCCCCGGCTCACGGTTGGGCACGATCGCTGCCAAGCTGGCCAAGAAGGCGGGCGCTCCGGTCAAGCTGATGTGCGACCGCCACGAAGAGCAGGTCTGCACCGGCAACCGGCCGGACTCGATTCAGACCGTCAAGGTCGCGGGTAAGAAGGACGGGTCGCTGACCGCGATTCACGTGAAGTCCCTGGGTACCGCCGGCATCGGAACGGGCGCCGGGGTCGGCCGCAACGCCTTCGCCGTCTACACCAAGTGCCCCAACATCCTCATCGACAGCAGCGATGTGTTCACCAACGCGGGGCCGGGCACCGCGATGCGAGCACCCGGACACCCACAGGGGGCGTTCGCCTTCGAGCTGGCGATCGACGAGCTCGCGGTCAAGCTCGGCGTCGATCCGGTCGTGCTGCGACTCGCCAACGACGAGCACCCGGTGCGGCTGTGGCAGTTCGAGGAGGGTGCCAAGCGCTTCGATTGGGACGCCAAGCGAGCGGAGTCCAAGAAGCTCCGGGAGGGCAAGGCCCGCATCCGCCGCGGCTACGGCGTTGCGGCGTCGATCTGGGGGGATTTCGGCCGCCCCAAGGCCGCAGTCGTCACCTGCTCGGTCCTGCGGGACGGGTCGATCGAGATTCGCAACGGTGTGCAGGACATCGGCACCGGCATCGCCACGGTGCTGGCGCAGGTCGGAGCCGAAGTGTTCAGCCGCCCGCTCGATACGATCGTGGTGCGCTACGGAGACAGTGAGTTCGGCAGCTCGGTGGGCAGCGGCGGCTCGCAGACAACCTCCAGCGTGACGCCAGCGGTGCGCAACGCCTGCGAGGACGCCAAGACCAAGCTCATCGCCCATGCAGCCGAAGTCCTCAAGGCCAGTCCAGCCGACGTCACGTGGGCCAAGGACGGCATGTTCTCCGCCGGAGACAAGAAGCTCACGTTCGCTCAGGTCTGCCGGAAGATCGAAGGAGAATCGATCACCGCGACCTCGACCCGGCCTGGAACCTACGGCGCCCATCCGGTGTCGTTCCTCGGGGCCGCAATGCCGCAGATCGCAGGCGTACAGTTTGCCGAGGTCGAGATCGACACCTGGACCGGCGTCGTGCGAGCCAAGCACGTGCTCGCCATGCACGACTGCGGCCGGGTGATGAATCGCCTGACCTGCACCAGTCAGATCAACGGCGGCGTAATTTTGGGAACCAGCTACGCGCTGATGGAGCAGCGGGTCATGGACCACGACGTCGGTCGCATGCTCAACCCCAACCTCGAGTCGTACAAAATCTGCGGCGCAACGGACACCCCAAGAATCGAGGTTGAGCTGACCGACGTCTACACGGGCGCCAACAACACCGGCGCCGCGGGCATCGGCGAGCCCTCCACCATTCCCACGGCGGCCGCCCTCGCATGTGCCGTCTTCGATGCGCTCGGTGAGCCGGTCCGCCGCCTGCCGATGACCCCGTCCCGGGTCCTCACGGCCATGGGACTCACGAAAGGCCTCGGATGAACCCGTTCACGCTCGTTCGCCTCCCAACCCTCGACTCCGCGCACGATCACGTAGCGGCCGAACCCAGCGGGCGATTGTATCGCGCCGGCGGCATCGACCTGCTCGACCGCATGAAGGAGGGCCTCGATGCCCCGGACGAATTGGTCGAGCTGCACGCCATCGCGGGCGAGCATGGCGCCCGGATGCGCGGCATCGCGGCAACCGAAGACGGCGGCTGGCGCATCGGGTCGCTGGTCACGCTCGGCCAACTCGCGGGGTTCGAGGACCTGCCCTCCGCCTATGGCGCGCTGCGAGATGCCGCGAGCAACGCGGCGACGCCAAGCATTCGCAACGGCGCGACCGCGGGTGGGAACCTGCTGCAGCGACCGCGCTGTTGGTACTTCCGACACTCCGATCTGCTGTGCCTGAAGAAGGGCGGCTATGAGTGCCTCGCGGTCAGCGGAGACAACCGCTTCAACGCGATTCTCGGTGGCGGCCCCAGCTTTATCGTCCACCCCTCGAGCCTCGGCTCTCCGCTGGTGGCGCTGGGCGCCTCGGTCACCGTCGCCGGCGCCAAGGGACTGCGGACGATGCCGATCGAGGACCTGTTCGCGCTTCCCACCGTCGACCCGACCAAGGAACACACGCTCGCGGACGGTGAGGTCCTCGTCAGCATCGAGCTGCCCCCTGCCCTCGCGGGACAGCGCTCCACCTATCACTTCGCCAAGGAGAAGCAGTCACACGACTGGCCCTTGGCCGAAGCGAGCGTTCGGTGCACGGTCGAGGCCGGCGTCATGAGAGAAGTCCGGGTGGCTTTGGGTCACGTGGCCCCGGTACCTTGGCGAAGCAAGGAGGCCGAGGACGCGCTCGAGGGTGCCGCGCCCACCGCCGATGCGATCGCCAAAGCCGCCGCCGCGGCGCTGTCGGTGGCCAAGCCCCTCGAGGGCAACGCGTACAAGGTCCCGCTGGCCCAAGGGGTGTTGCGCTACGCCCTTCATTTCGCCACATCCACCCCCCTTCCCGCCTGAGGAAGACGCCATGCCCAACTTCGACGATCTCTCCCACCAGATGTCTCAATCTGATGCTCCGGTGTGCCGGCATCTGCGCACCAAGGCGCTTCATGTGTACGGCCAGGACACTCCCGACGCGTATTTGACGTCGCACTCCAGCAGCTATCACTGCCTGCGAACCCAGTTCATCGTGGGGCCAGACCAGTCACCGTGCGTTCCTGAGTCCTGTCAGGCCTCTCGGCCCTGCTTCGAAGAGCGCTGAGCCTCAGGGATTTCCGCGCGGGTCGCAAAGACGTCGGCCGGACACCGCCTGGGGCTTGTCAGACTTCGTTCGCAGTGGGATACGTTCGGCAACGATGGCCAGCGACAACGTGACCAACACCACCGACGGCAGCTTCTCTTCCGACGTGTTGGAGTCCGACACGCCCGTGCTCGTGGACTTCTGGGCCACCTGGTGTGGGC
>CAYGTG010000148.1:0-11585 GCA_964352485.1 uncultured Nannocystaceae bacterium
GGTGCACCGCTGCGACGCACTCACGCTCGACCAGATCATCGAGCTCGACCCCGAGTACCAGTGGGCCGTCGTGGGCCATCCGGGGCGTGACTACCTGTGGATCCTCGCTCGCCAACCCTCACTCGACCCGGCCGTCTACGACGGGATCCTCGAGCGCCTCGAGAACGAGCACGAGTACGACCTGTCACGGCTCCAGAAAACGCTTCAGCCGGTCACGCCATAGGACTGCATGTGTGTCGTGACGTAGGCCCGTAGACCGATGATGCGGCGGCGAACCCGGCTGGGCTCAGTCCGCATAGGTCACCGACAGCTCAGCCAGGCGGTAGCTGTTGATGCCGTGGTTGTGCACATGGAAGTGCACGGGCGTGCCTTCGGGAACGTCGAGGGTGGAGACCCACTGCTCATCGAGGAAGTCCGCTTCGGCGGGGATGTCGATGCGCACCTCGTAGACGATGTCCTCACCAAGCGCGATCGCGACATGGGCTTGGGAGCCCGGCTTGCTCGAGACCAGGTTTTCGTGCAGCAACAGGAAGTCGACCGTGTCGCCGATGCGGATCGGCGCCAGCGCGGGTTGCGAAAACGCGCCGTACCGACACAGGTCGCTTTCGAATTCGAAGAAGCCGTCCTCCAGGCCGAAACCGAACTCGCACTCCACATCGGTGGGCCGGTCGTCAAAGGGGTCGTCGGCCGCGGCGGTTTGTTGGAACGCCCCCAGGTCGATGAGGGGGGTTGTCCCCTCGAGCTCGCTGGGCGGACTGGAGGCGTCCGATGATGCTTCGTCTGCAACGCCGGTCGAGGACGAATCTACGTCCGAAGGCGGGTTTTCGTCGCACCCCGAAGCGAGCAGCCAGGCGCAGGCCGCCAGGACGGTTCGGATCCGCATCGTGGGGATTGTGGCACAGCGCGGTGTTTGCCGCTCCAATGGAGTAAGGTCCGTCGAACGGTTGGGGGACATACCAGATGCGCAAAACGAACTGGATTGAGGGAATGGGGTTGTTCTTGGCGGCGGCAATTTCGCTGGGCGTCGCGGGCTGCAGCGAGGAGGCCGACTCCGTCGCTGAGGGTGCGGAGGCCACCGGGGAGGCGGCGACCACTGAAGCCGGATCCACCAGCGACGGCGCCGCGACCGAGTCCGACACCGCGGGCGCGAGCACCGGCGAGATCGTCGATGAGGACGCGCCGACCTGGTACGCCGACGTGGCGCCGGTCGTCTCCGAGCGCTGCACCGGCTGTCACACCGACGGCGGCATCGCCCCGTATGCCTTCACCGACTACGAGAGCACCGCACCGCTGGCCAATGCTCTGGCCCTGGCGGTCGAGTCGGGCAGCATGCCGCCGTGGGGCGCCGCGGTGACCGAAGAGTGCACGCCGCCGCACGGGTTCAAAGACGACATCACGCTCAGCCCCGAAGAGATCCAGATGATCCGCGCATGGTCCGATGCGGGCGCGCCCGCGGGTGATCCCGAGTTTGCGGCCGAGCTTCCTTCTCCGCCCGACACGCAGCTCGACCCTGTCGACACCGTGCTGCAAATGGCCGAGGGCGTGACCATCGACGGCACGAGCGACCAGTTCCTCTGCTTCACCCTCGACCCGGGCGTGGACGAGGACCGCTACTTCAACGGGATGCAGATCGTGCCGGGCAACGACAAGATCGTGCACCATGTGCTCGTCTACCTCGACGAGACCGGCGAATCTGCCGAGCTTGCGGGCGAGGACGGCTACTACGAGTGCAGCGGCGGAGCGATCGGCGGCGCGCTTCTGGGTGCGTGGGCTCCGGGCACGGTCCCCATGCGTACGCCCGAAGACGTTGGCATGCGGGTCACGGCTGGCTCCCGCATCGTCCTCAACATCCACTACCACCCGACCGGACTCGGCCCCGAGCTCGACGAAGAGACCCGGGTCGAACTCGACTGGATGGACGAGCAGCCAACCTGGCGCGGAGAGATGACTCTCGTCGGCAACTCGAACGACCCCAGCGAGTTGATGCCCAACGCCGGCGACCGCTCCGACACGCCCGAGTTCCGCATCCCCGCTGGCGCCCAAGGACACCTCGAAGAGATGGTGTTCGACATCCCCGAGGACATCCCGCAGCTTCGGGTGTGGTCGGTGGGATCCCACATGCACTACGTCGGCACCGACATGCTCATTCGCTTTCAGGGCGATGGCTACGACGACTGCATGCTGCACACCCCGAGGTACAGCTTCGAGTGGCAGCGCCTGTACAGCTTCGACACCGACCTCGACCAGATGCCGTTGGCCATCGGTGGCGACAGGATCTACCTCCGCTGCTCGTACGACAACTCGATGAACAACCCCTACGTCGTCGAGGCGATCAAAGAGCAGGGCCTCGATGGACCGATCGATGTCGTGCTCGGTGAAGAGACGCTCGACGAGATGTGTCTCGGTGTGTTCGGCATCGCGGTCCCTTCGGTACTTTAGAGAGCAAATCGTGGCAGCGCGGTGCGCGGGCCGGGGCAGTGCGCTCGGTGCGTGTTGCCGCCCATTCAGCGCCTCCGGTGCAACCGGTGGGCCAGGCTGCGGAGCGTCGCGGTACCCTCGGCCGCATGTACGGTCGTCGTTGGGTGATTCGAGGTCTGGCGACGACAGGGGCGCTGGCGGTGTCGTCGAGGTGGGTTGGGAAGGTCAACGCCAGCTCACAGCCGAAGCTGGCCGTGCGGCCCATTGCTGTGGAGCGCGGAGAGGACGGCCAGGGCCGAACCTTGAAGGCCGCGGCCCCGCACGCGCTGGTTCTCGAATCGGCCTCAGGCTGGCCGGTGCGGGCGCTCGACCCCGTGCTGCACATCGGTGACCTGCACTTTCACAGCTACGAGCATACGGGGCGAAGAACGCTCCAGTTCGTCGTGGACAAGGTCTCGCGGCTGAAGCCTGGGGAGTCCGTGTTCGTGCAGTACGGCGATGATGAGCGCACGCGGGTCCGTCTGGCGGAACTGGAGAAGACCTGGTGAAACGCCTCTTGTTCTTGGTCTTGGTGTCCGCAGCCTGTGGAGACGACACGGCCGTCGCGGATACCGACAGCGATGGGGGGACGTCTCAGAGCGATTCCAACCCTCCCACCGAGTCCGCCGGGTCGGATTCTGAACCCGAGACCGATTCTTCGGGTTGCGCTGCGCTCGAAGCCTCATGCCCAGACCCGGCTTCGGTCGAATGCGAAGGGCCGCAGACGTCGGTCGACCTCGAGTCCCCGGATCTATCGTGCTCGGAATGGACGCAGCAGAGCGACGAATTATCGACGTTCCCGGTCGGCGTCACGGACGTCACGTTCACCGTCACCGATGGGGAGGATGTTGCGAGCTGCACCACGGAGGTGATCGTGACCGATACCGTTGCGCCTTCGCTCTCGTGCCCCGGGCCGGCGACCGTCCTTCGTGGGGAGGCGGGCGCGGCGGTTGCGGTTCCTTTGGCCGACGCGGTGGACCTGTGTGACGAAGGCGCGTCGGTGTCCGCCACACCGGCGGCACTCGAGCTCAGCGGAGCGGTCACCTACGAGGCCACGGACGGGTCCGGGAACTCGAGCTCTTGTCAGACCGAGTACACGCTTGTCGACGCGTTCGCGGTGCCGGGCTTTCGCATCATCTCCGCGCGTGCCGATGCTGCGGACACGGTGGTTACGCTTGCGTGGGAGCCTCCCGAGTCCGCGGTGATCGACGGGGTTCGCCTCGAGTCGGCAGCCGCCGCCGATGGACCCTGGAGTGAGGTCGCAAGCCTGCCGGTCGGGGATCAGCTTCACGAAGAAACGCTGTCCGAAGACGCAGCGTTCTTCCGACTCGTGAGCACCACGGCCTTCGGAGACGGTGGGGCCACGGTTCCCCGTCAGGCCTTCCGCATTGGCGCCGATAGCTACGATGTGGGCAATGTCGATGTTCCGAACGTTCCCTTCGGCACCACGCTGTACGGCGTCGTACGGCACCCCACCTCGCTCAAGGCGGGTCCGTTTCCGCTGGTTGTGGTCCTGCACGGCAACCACGGCAATTGCCGGTCAAACATCGACGACCCCTTCGATTACTGCATCACCACCCAGAACCACGAGTGCAGCGATCCCAGCGGGGTCACCACGCCGAACGCGGAGGGATACATCTATTTCCTCGAAACGCTGGCCGCTCAGGGCTACATCGCGGTCAGCATCAGCGGCAACGCGATGAACTGCCGTGACGACTTCATCTTCGAACGGGCGGAGCTCATCGCGGAGCACCTGCGCGGGTGGTCGGCCTGGAATGACGAGGACGCCGGACTGACCGCGTCCTCCTTCGTCGGTCGCGTGGACCTCGGCCGGGTCGGGCTCGTGGGGCACTCGCGTGGCGGTGACGCGGCGTCCAATGTTCCGGGTGTGCTCGCGGCCAACCCGATCCCCGGGGTCGATGTTCGTTCGATCTTTGCGGTCGCGCCCACCGACTTTCACGATGTGGAAGTCCCCGGCGCCGACCTTGCGGTCTTGCTCCCCGGTTGTGACCTCGACGTCGCGCCGCTGTCGGGAATGAACCACTACGATCGCTCGATCGAGCTCGACGACGGCGCGCGGCGGGCCCAAGTGTTGCTGCTCGGCGCCAACCACAACTTCTTCAACACCCAGTGGCAGATCTCCGAGTGGGACCTGTTTGGCAACAGCAACGACCCGTTCTGCACGCCCGACGACGAGGCGCAGATGCTCACCCAAACCCACGCGCTCGAAGCTCTACTGGGCAGCTGGTTCGACCAAACGCTGGCCCAGGTCGGCGCGCCCGAGCCGTTCATGCAGGCGACCGGGCCCAGTCCGTCAGCCTTCGATGCGTGGGCGGAATCCGACCTCGAGATGCGCTGGTCGTACTCCGGGGGGCCTCGGGTGCTCGTCGACGACTTCCGGGCTCAGAACGCGCCACTTCAGAACGCGTTGGGCGGGACCAACACCTTCACCGACTGGTTCTTGTTCGAGGCTTGTTTCGAGTTGAACTGCGATCCGTTCTTCAACCACGTCAAGCGGGTTGCGCGGTTGTTGTGGCAGCTCCCGGCCGAACCTCTGGCGGTCTTTGGGCTCGACGGCTACGACGCGGCCGCACAGTCGGCGCTTTCGATGCGGGTGGTCTCGCGACGGAGCTCGTTGAACCAGGGGCTGCAGGAGAACGATTTCTTCGTCCGGCTTCGCGACGGAAGCGGGACCGTGGCCGAGGTTTTGCTGTCCGATGCGAAAACCCTAGCCCACCTGTATCCACACTCGGATCCGCTCGAGGTCCTCGAGACGTTCACGCTGCCTCTGGAGTGGTTCGTCGGTGCCGAGCCTGCGCTCGACCTCTCGGACCTCGAGGCGCTCGAGTTCGACATGACGGCGACGGGTGCGAGTGGCTCAGTGATCGTCAGCGACATCGAGTTCCTCGGGTAGCAGGACGGGGGCGCGCGGGGGCACGATCGAATTGCCCGGGCACGAACAACTGGTGCCGCTGCGATGGCTGCGCGAGCTCTCCGGCACCGATCGCGTCAAGCCTAGCGCTGGCAGCAGCCAAACCGACTCCAGCACCGCTACTCGGGGACCGCGCCGCTGCGGCCGCTGAACCCGACGCCGACGTGCGAGCAGCCCCGCATGCGTCCAGCGGCGCACCAGCGCCGCGAGAACGAGCAGGGGCGAGCCGAGTGCGAAGATCACAGCCAGCGCTGTGGCGAGTGCTGACCATCCGAGGAAGGTGAGCGCGTCGGCGCTGGTTGGAGTTCGGACCGCAGCGCCCCTCAACTCGCGGCGCAGGTCGTGGAACCGGAGCGCCTCCGCCCGCATCCGCGGATTGGGCACCGTATAGGGCAGCGGGCCAAACTTGGCGTCCGCCCACGCATCGTCGTACCCGCCGTCCGGCGCAAAGCCAATGTCGGCGAAGAAACGCCGTCGCGCCTCGGCCAACGTTTCGTCGCCCATCGGCCGTGGTTCGCCACCGCCGCCGATGAGGTGACACCATCTACATCGAGTCCAGGAGTGTGGCGTAGTCGCTCATGACCTTGGCCATCTGCTCGACCTCGTCGTCCGCCAGCGCGGCGTGGGCGGTCTCGAGCCACTCGACCATGTCGTGGGCGATCTCGCGCGCACCGCCCTTGTCGTCGCTGTTCCATGCGTCGCCGATCACAACGAAGGCCTGGGCGTAGGCGACGATCACGTCCCCCTTGTAGAGCTGCTTTGCGTCCGAAGACACGAGCGTACCGATCGTCAGCTCCATCTCGGAGGTCTGCTCTTGCAGAGTGATCGGATCGGCGTACGTGGCCTTTGCCTTGATCTTGTGGTCCTCGTAGATCTTCGAGCCACCGCACGACGCGATGATCTGGTGGAAGCTCATCGCGTCGTTGGGCGCGAGGTGCTGTGGCTCGATCTCGGCCGGGTCTGCGCTGTACTCCTCGCCGTGGAACTCCTTGATGCCGAAGTACCAGGGCAGCGTGAGCTCCATCTGTACGTTGCGGGCGGCGACCATCGTGTTCTGCACGAAGTTGTCTTCGAACATGTGACGCGCTTCCTCGGCATTGTCGATGAAGACGTAGGCGCCCTTGCCGGCGTCGGTGATGCTGTCCATGAGCTCGTCGCGGTAGCCCGTGGCCTCACCCACGCCGATGCCAACCATGTAGATCCCCGCGCCATCGCTGTCCTCGGCTTCGGCCGCGATCAGGTCGATATCGGTGACGCCGGTGTTCGCACCGCCGTCGCTGATCAGCATCACCCGGTTGAGCCGGTCCCTGCCGTAGTGGGTGTTGGCGATCTGGTAGGCGCGGACGAGACCTCCATGCAGGTCCGTGCTGCCGCCGGAGTCGATACCGTTGATCACCCCCAGCAGCGTCGGGTCGTTGGGTCCGCTGACGACATACCCCTCCAAGGGAACCGACTGGCTACTGTCCCACTCAACCAGGGACACCGTGTCGCCCGTCTTGAGGCTGGAGGCAACGGCACGCATCGACTCGCGAAGCAGTTCGATCGGCTCGCCGGACATCGAGCCGGAGGTGTCCAGCGAGAACACCAGGTTCATCGGAGGGCGCGTCGCGGGGTCGACCTTCTTGCCCTGGGCGTACAGCAGGAGCACGAATTGGTCGGTTTCCTTGTCGATGCGCCGCATCTGAATACCAACCTCGGCCGCCTTGTCGCTGGGGTTCTCGTAGCTGAGGTCGTAGTAGTTGAGGAACTCGTGGATGCGGACCCGGTTGGGGTCCACGATCTGGCGATCCGCCACGGTCCGTCGCACGAGGATGGGCGAGGCCTGCGAGTTGCTGTCGTCGTTGGACATGTAGAGCACGACCGGGTCGGTCGTATCGGGGCACATCAGCGGCTGAGCTTCGGCGTACGACGGACGCCGTGCGTCGGCCAGCTCGGGGGTGACCGGTGCCTTCGCGCCCGCGGTGTCCGTGTCCGTGTCCGTGTCCGTGTCCGTGTCCGTACCCGAACCGGTGGAGCTGCCAGAGCTGCTGCTCCCTGCGTCGGTGTCCGTGTCGCCGATGGTGTCGGACGTCGTGCTCGAGCCGCCGAATCCGGTGTCTGGTGCATCGCCCGAGGTTCCACCCGGGCTTCCCGCGGTGGCCGCACCGTCGCTTCCGTAGCCGTCGTCCGTAGGCTCGCCGTCGCCGCCGGGCGGATCGAAGGGTGGGCGTGGCCATTCCGCGTCCCCGTGCGCCAAGACAGAGGCCGGCGTGGCCTCCTGCGTCGAGCATCCGCACAACAGGGCCGCAGCCCAAACCAGGTTCAATCCCCAAGCGATTTTCATGAGCGTCCCAATGAGGCCTCGCGGCCCAAGAGCAAGCGGGCCGAGGCAGTGCATCTGGAGTGCCAAGCTGTGCTGTTGCCGCCAGCGGTGGCGCGGAGGCGCGCAGACATCGTGGGCACACGACAAACCTGTCGCGCACCGCTTGCGCCCGCGACATCGCTGTCAGGTGAGGCGAAACGAACCGGGAGAAATGAGCGGGGTCATCCACGCAGCGGGGTTTGATCCACGCAGCGGGGTTGGACATGTGACGCGCGGCTCTGCTGGCGCGCGCCCACCCGGTGGAGTCCAGCCACCCGCGCGATGCTCAGCGAGTTTAGAGCTCATCTCATAACCTCGCCACGCCGTCTCACTGGTCTTTGGGCCCGATGGCGTCGTCGCGAGACCTTGCAGTACGCCCGGTACGGCGGCGGCTTCGCTCCCAACCCTCGGTCCCAAATCCGCTCCGTGCGAACGCGTCGAGGTTAGGAGATGTGCTCTAGCCGCACTGCGTCTCGCAGGTGTCGAACAGGCAATTGAGGTAGCTGGAGAACGCCTGCTCGGCATCGGGCCAGTTGGCGACGCATTGGTCGAACCAGCACGCCTCGTAGTCGGCCTGCGCGGGCAGGGCGGCACATTCGGAGTAGCACTCCGCGAACGCGTAGCAGCCGCGGTCATCGGCGCAGGTCTCGGCCACGTCGTTGCATGATTCACCCGGCTGCACGGAGCACTGAAGGCAGGCTTCGCACTCCTGGTCCGCGCAGGCGATGGGGTCATCGCCGGTGGGGGCGTCGCCGGTAGGGTCGTCGCCGGTGGTGTCGTCACCGGTGGGGCCGTCACCGGTGGGGTCATTGCCGGTGGGGTCGTCACCGGTGGTGTCGTCGCCGGTGGTGTCGTCGCCGCTGGCATCGTCTCCACCGCTGGAGCTCTCGGCCGCGCCGCTGGTGGTGCCGTCGACCGGCTCTTCCGGCGCGTCGGTGTCGTCATCCGGCTCGTCCGGTGCCTCGGTGTCTCCGTCCGGCGCGTCCGTGTCGCTCGAGCCGCTGTTGATGGTGATGTCACACCCGGGCAGGACGACGGCGAGACACAAGAGAGCGGCGGGCAGGAAACCGTTGCGTTGCATGCGTGCCTTCGAGGGTTGGCCGCTGCAATCGATTGCACAATGGTAGGTGAGCTGGCGCACGGTATGAGTCGTCCACCCGCGTCTTTGGGAGGAGTTCGGCCCGCTGTGCACGGAGTCCGGCAACGCGTCGTCGCACTGTGAACCTCATGCCAGCGAAGCGCGCGAGGGTTGGAGTCGCGATGATCCTGAGGTCGTGTTTTCTCGGCTGTGCCACACGACGCCCACCCACAGGCAGCCTACCTACCCCTCACCGGTCCTCTCTTCTCCGATACGGCGCTGCGCGAGCACGACTTGTACAAGGTGGTCGAACATCGCGACCCCCAGTGGCACGTGCGTACGCGCGCCCGATCAGGGCGCGACCACAATCTCGGCCGTGGTCTCGGCGGGATAGTCGAAGGCAACCGAGACCCGCGTTGTACCCCCGGCGGTCGGCGACTCGGAAAAGATCGCACACGCGTCCTGCTCGCCTCCGGGGCATTCGCACAGATCGGGCGTGTCGAGGGGGCAGCTCAAGAAGACGTCGGCGCCGAGCTCGTAGCTCGCAGCTGGGATCGGGAGCGCCTGATGACATTCAGGCTGGCAACCCTCGGCGACGCACTCCTGGGGTGCTTGCGTGTCGACATAGACGCCGCCTTCCCACAGCTGCTCGTAGGTCCCGCCGGATGCGATCCGCAAGATGCCTTGGGCACAGTCGGCGCATGTGATCCCGCAGTCGCCACTGAGCACGCCCTCGCAGGGTGCGAGGTTGCAGCCGGGGAACTGCCACTGCGTTGACTGGCCCCCGCTGGTGATCCGCACGCCAGGACCGCATCCAAAGCTGTCGATGAAGATGGCTTCGGGCCGATCGTTGCGGACCCGAAGCATGACCGGGGCACTCGGGGCGGGGAGGAGCTCTTCGCAGGCTTCACCACCGCTCGTGCCGCCGCCGACCGTCGTTTCGGCGCCGCCAGTCCCGGTGCCCGCGTCTCCAGCCTCACTCGATGCGGTTGGGCCACAACCCACCACGAGCGCCAACCCCAGGCACAGTCGGATATCCATGCTTGCCAGCGTAGCAGGGTCCGAGGCCGCTACTCGACGCACCACCCGATGAGCTCGAAGCCCGGCGGTTCCATCCCAGCGTCGAAGCCTGGGGCGAGGCCGAAGAACGCGAGCATGCGAGCTGTGCGGTTCATGGGGCCCCGGAATAGCAAGATACAGGCCGACCTGCAGATCTGCGGCCTTGCCGGCGCGGCCTTCCCGATTCGAGAAGGCCGCGCGATACAGATTGGAACGTGCACGCTCACAGAGATGGCGAGGGCTCGGCGAGCGGCAGCAGCCACGGCGCAATCTCCCCGCTGAGCGCATCGAGCCGCGCGGTCAGCTGGGCGAGTTCAGCTTCCAGTGGCTCGAGGGTGCATGGTGGCTCGCTGAGCGCGTCCTGCATCATGCGGATCTGGTGGGCCGCGGCGAAGAGCTCGGCCATGGGGGGCTCGAGGTCGTCGAGAAACGCGATGAACTCGGTCTGGGCTTGAGGACCGAGTGCTGCGTTGATGGTGTTGGGGAACACGATGTCGGGGGCATCGCACGTGGGCGACGCGACGGCTCGAAGCTCGGCGATCCGGGCACAGGAGGAATCCTCCTCCGCGGTGACCGCCCCGGTGCAAGCCGAAGCCTGGCCTTGGCAGGTTCCCGCGCACTGGACCCCGTCGACGCTCGCCAGCTCGAGGTGACATCCACCTTCGCAGGTCCCCTCGCAGGAACCGTACGGGACCTCGCAGCTGCCTTCGCATACGCCAGCGCACACACCCCGAAACATCTCTTCACCTCCCTCGGCGGTGGTGCAGGTGCCCGTGCACCAGCCCCCCTGACAAGCCACGCCGCCCCCGAGCGCGCAGTGCCCAATACAAGAGCCCTCACAACTCGTGGGACCTGCGACGTACAGCCCGCCTTGACACTCCGCGGAGCAGTCGTGGGGGCCTTCGCAGAGGATGGGTGGCGGCGCAATGCGTCCACACATCGCGTAGCTTTCCGCGAACGCGTCGCTGGTGAACTCGCAGCGGATCCAGTCGATCCAGACCGCCTGCGAACCCTCGAGGCTCGCGTTGAGTTGGGCTGATAGATCGGCGGGGGAGGGGAGCGGCATGTCTCCGATCGCAGCGTCGGCGCTCGTCTCCAGGGTCTCCATCCGGTCGAGGGCAACGCTGAGCATGGCTGTGTAGGCGCCGAGCTCGTCTCGGCGGCCGTCTTCGCAGGTGAGTTCTTCGTCGCCTGAGTCGCTCTCGCTGTTCGATTCGGACTCGGAATCAGCGTCGATGCCCGTGCCCGATCCGGTCCCCGAGATGGAATCGCCACCCGAGATCGGGTCGGCCGAGCAAGCAGTCACAAGGGTCGTCAGCAGCAAGCTCGCTCGTAGTCCAGTCATTGCCCACCTTGATGGCCACTCGGCTCTGCTTTCGTGTTGAGGGCCGCAGAACATCGTCGCTCCGCGCGTTCGGCGAGGGATTTCGAGTGCTTCCGAAGAGCAGCGGTGCGCTGGTCGGCATCGCGTTGCTGGCCCATCCTGCAGTGGGCTTCGACGGCGCGGACCGAGAGACGATCGGAGAAGAAGCCGCTTGGAAAGCGCTTGTCGTACAAGGCTACGAGGCTCAGGACCTGCTTGGGGCGGGACTCGGCAAAGACGCGTTCGGCCAGCTCGGTTTGGGCGGCGAGGTCGTCTTTGGGTGTGAGCGTGGGCTTCGGAGTTGCGGCGGGTCCTTGGGGCGCGGGCTTCGGAGTTGCGGCGGGTCCTTGGGGCG